>JAJRRZ010000182.1 GCA_024279045.1 Alphaproteobacteria bacterium | reverse complement strand
GGCCTTGTTGTCGCCCAGCTTCATCACCGAGCCCTTGCCGAAGGCCCGCTCGATCTGGCTGAGCGCCGCCTGCAACGCCTTTTGCTTGTCCATGCCGGTCTCTTTGCCTTCCACCAGTTTCAGCTTTGCCTGAGACATTTTCCCGCTCCTCTCTTAGCTCAACAGGCGGCTGCTTGCCCAGCCCTGCCCGATCGATTCCGTATTCGTATAATGTTCCATATTGCGGCGGACATCAAGGGCAAAAATGGAACTTTTTGCAAGTATGTGGATATCATGTGAACAAACCGCGCGGCATGCCCATGCTGGCGCAACGCGGCCTTGCTGCACGGCTTGAACTGCCAGGCCCCGTGCAGGCGGGTGGCCAAAGCTATACCTGAAAGCTCTGGTGATTGTTCTTTCTTCCTTGTTTGTCCAGGCAGGGAAACGTTCAGGATAGGGTTCGCCTCCTCCCCCCCGCAACAAGTGGCGATGTCTGTTTGCGTGTATTGCCAGGTTTGAACTGGGTATCCAGAGTGGTAGCCACATGCACTCACTGCCCTGTATTGCCGGGTCAGGCTGGCAATGTCGAAAAAGGGGAAGGGCTTCTTTGATCCATCAATGCACTACCCCCCTTTACGGCACTTTTTTCTGCAAAAGAGAAGGCCCCGCCAACGGGGTGGCGGGACTATCGGGGGTGCCCGTGGGTGTGGGAATGGGTGAGCCGGACACATGCCGGGGGCCAAGGTTGCCGCCTGTAGCCGCCTGGTGGGGAGAGATGAGCATGTGTCCGGCTCGCAAGGGCCAGGTCAAGCGGGTCAAACCCGGCCCCTGTTCGCATCTCCTGCCGTATCTGTTCGACTGCCTCCTGTCGTGTTCTTCAGCCTGTCATCGATGGGAAGCTGCCCCCCTGCCCTGCCGAAGGAATGATGCCATCGGCGCGCTATTTCGCCCGCGCCAGGCGCAACGGCTTGCGCCAGGCGCGCTTCAGGGCCGCGGCCAGCGCCTTCACGCTCATGTCGGTGGAGACCGGGCCGTCGTAGGGATCCAGCCCCAGCGAGGCATAGACGCTGGCGATGGCGTTCTGCAGGTCGGCATAGGCGACGTCGTATTTCACCGCCGCCAGCACGGTGTTCATCTGCTCGCGGATGAGGCTCTGCTCACTGGCCGCGTCCTGCATGGTGGCGGCGCGGACCTTACCGAGAATGCGGCGCTGGACATCGAAATATTCCCGCGCGGCGCTGAACACGTGGCGCTGATAGAGATAACGCACGCGGGCAATATGCACCTGCGCCATGATGGCCATGGCCAATGCCTGCGCTTGGGCCTTCAGCACGTCCTCCCTTGCGTTGATCTGGCGCTTGCGGGCCGGATAACGGAACACGTGCATCAGGTTCCACGAGGCGCGCGCACCCCAGGAAACCCAGTCGTTGTTGTAGAGATACTTGTTGGAATCCCAGTTCGGCCCGGCATAGAGGCGAATGCCCGGCAGCAGCTCCAGCAGGGCGGCGTCCACCTCCTTTGCATTGATGCGCTGCTGATAGGCCACCTCGCGCAGCTCGGGCCGGTTGCGCAGGGCCATAGCGATCATGCGCTCGGGGTTCCATTTCAGGTTCAGGTCTGCCGGGCGGTGGCGCGGAATGGCCAGGGTATAGTGCTGGCCGGGGGCCAGATTCATCAGCAGGGCCAGCTGTACCCGGGTGCTGCGCAAGTCGCGCTGCAATTCGGAAAGCTGGCGCTTGATGCTGAGCAGTTCGCGCTCGTAGGTGAGTGCGGCGAGCGGCTCGGTCTGACCGGAGCGGGCCTGGCGGCGGGCGTTGCGCAAGGCCCGCGCGACGCGCTGGCGCAGACGGTTCATGGCGGTGTTCAGTCGCTGGGCGCTGGCCGCGCGCCAGAAGCTGGAACGCACATCCTCGATGATGCGGTTGATCACCTTGCGGGTGCGCTCCTGGGCGATGAGCACCCTGTCCGCCGCCTGCTTCGCCCGCACATAGGACAGGCCGAAGTCCAGAATGTCCCAGGAAAACTCCAGGTTGGCGGTGAACATGTTCTTTTCGGTGGATTTGGATGGCTGCAGCGACTGCACGCCGGTGAGCAGCGATTCGGAGCGCCCGCCCGGCTCGTTGGAGCGGCCCGAATAGCCGGCCTTGGCAACCAGCGAGGGCAGCATGTTCCAGCTCTTCAGCTCGGCATCGCCCATGGCCAGCGCCTGTTTCATGCGCTCAACGCGGAAGTCCAGGTTGTATTTCAGCGCCCGCGCCATGGCCTCATACAGCGAGATGGGGCCGCTGACCGGCTCCTGATCCGCCGCCAGGGCGCTGAGGTTGGCATCGGCAAAGGATACCATCTCGTCGGTGGTGAGCGCTTGCGGATTGACCGCGCAGCCGGAAAGGGCTACCGCCAGCGCCGCTGCCATGAGCTTCTTGTTCCGCATGATCATCCCCTCAACCTTTCAGTGTCTTTGATGGTCTATCTCTTTATAGTTGCATTGCCAGCCAAAAAAAACACAGGCAGACCCTGCCTCACCCTGCTCAGTTGCCGGATGACTGTCTTGAAACAGCCCGGCGCCCCGAATCGTCTTGTTCACTTGGTTACCATAGGGGGAGAATCTAAATCAACTGTAAATAGCACTACTCAAGTTTACGCAATCATTGATATCAGGTTCCCCGCTTGACTATCGCGTCTCTTGCGTCCCACGCCGCCTCTCATGCGTCCGCATCCGATCCGCCGCGGCGCGCGCCACCGCCTGCCAGGGCTTCCTTCACGGCTTCGGCAATGGTGCGCAGGTCGAAAGGCTTGGCGAGGAAGACGAAAGACAGCTCCTTGTCGAGGTTCTGGGCAAAGGCATCCTCGGCGTGGCCGGACATGAATACCACCGGCGCGTCAACACCCATCTCGCGCAGTTTGCCGACCATGGTGGGGCCATCCATGCCGGGCATGACGACATCGGAAACGATCGCATCCACCATGGCGCCGGTGGCCAGGCGCTCTTCCATGATGTCCAGCGCCAGCTCGGCGCTGGCCGCGGCAAGCACGGTATAACCGCGCATCTTCAGCGCCTGCACGGCAAAGTCGCGCACGGTGTCCTCGTCCTCGGCCAGCAGGATGACGCCGCTGCCGGTGAGATCCTGACGCTTGCGGCGCTGTCGTGCTTCGGCCTCCTGCTGGCGTTGGCGGCGCTCTTCCTCGGTTTCCACATGACGCGGCAGATAGATGCGGAAGGTGGCCCCCTGCCCCAGCGCGCTGTCGCAGAACACATAACCACCGGACTGCTTGACGATACCATAGACAGTGGCCAGCCCCAACCCGGTGCCCTTACCCATGGGCTTGGTGGTGAAGAAGGGGTCGAAGATCTTTTCACGGATGTCCTCGGGAATGCCGGGGCCGGTGTCGGACACTTCGATGAGCACATAATCGCCCACCGCCAGCACTTCGGCCAGCTCACCATCGATCTCGTGCTGCGGCATATTGCGGGTGCGGATGGTGATGCGCCCGCCGCCTTCCATGGCGTCTTCGGCATTGCGCACCAGGTTGACGATGACGCGCCCCAGCTTGCGCGGGTCGGCCTTGATGGGCCAGATGCCGCTGCCGTAGTCGGTACACAACTCCACGTCGCGACTCTTCAGCATGGTGCGCAGCAGGCGTGTTTCGCGCATAAGCCAGTCGTTGATGGCGATGACCTCGGGCTGCATGGTCTGGCGGCGGGCAAAGGCCAGCAATTGCTCGACAATGCGCGCGGCATCCCATGAGCGGCTTTTGATATTGTTGACCAGTTCGTAGTTGGGGTCGGTAACGCGCATGCGCTGCAACAGGATGTCGGCGGAACCCATGATGGGGGTGAGCAGGTTGTTGAAGTCGTGCGCCAATTGGCTGGCCATCATGCCGATCTGCTGCATGATCTGGCCGTGCTCTATCTGCTCCATCAGGGTCTGCTTCAGGGTGGTGTCGATGACGAACACCAGCGCCCCGCCACCCGGCGCAGCGGCGATGCTGATCTGCGCGCGGGTGCTTTCGGGTTGTTGCAGATAGACATCGAGCTGCACCCGGTCGCGGCTGCCTTCGTCCACGGCTTTCAGCGCGGCAAGAAACCTGTGCCTGTCCTGTGCGGCGACGAGATCGCTGGCTGGCTGGCCAAGGCGGGCACAATCGGGCGTGGTGTGGGCCAGCGCCGCATTGACAAAGGTGATGCGGCCCTCGCCATCAACCCGGGCAACACCGATGGGCACGCTGGCGATGAACTGTTCCAGGCTGGTGGTGCTGGCGGTGGTGGCTTCTTCATGTGGCAACACGACGGTGCGGGTCAGCTCCAGACGGCCCGCGGCATCGAACTGCGCCTGATGCAGCACGCGCACCAGGCGCGGCTGCCCGCTGGCATCGCGCAGGGTAGCGGTCTGTTCGACAAGGCTGACGCCGCCCGGCGCCGCGTGCACGGCAGAGAGCCGCCGCACCAGCTCTTCCGGCAGAATGTCCTGCAAGCGGGGCCTCCTGCCCTCGCCAGACACCGCTTCGCCAGCCGGGAAGAAATCCTGCATGGCCTGCCCGGCACCCCCCTCATCCTCGGCCTGTTCACCGGACAAAACGGCGGCACGGCCTGCCCAATCGGCCAGAGTGGCGTTCAGGTAGCGCACCTGGCCATCGCCGTCGGCGATGATGATGCCGACAGGCAGATCCTGCAATTCCGCGGCACTGTGCCAGAGCCGCTCCAGCAATTGCTCCTGCTCGGCGTGGCGGGCGGTTTCGTCCTCCACCTGCCACAGCTCGCAGAGGCGCCCCTCGCACTCGAACAGACGCACGGTTATGCGAAACCACCACGCCTTGTCCCGAGCGTGATCGGCGGCTCGCCCCGCGCTGGTGGCGACTGGCGCGAGGCGTATCACCTCGCTGACCGGCGCACCATCACGCAGGTGCTGCTGCATGCGATAGATGCGCGCGGCGGCTTCGGGACGGCTGGCGAACAGATGCTCTACCGGCACCACCCGGCCATGACCGAAGCGATTCAGCAGATCGTGATAGGCGGCATTGGCCATGAGTGGGCGGCCATTGCGCCGCACGATGATGGAGGCGGCGGGCATAGCCTCCCAGCCGTCGGCCAGCATGGCGGCGTCATCAGCACCGAAGAAACGCACTTGGCCGGTAAAAATGCCGAAAGCCAGCAACGCCAGCACCACCGCCACCAGCAACAGGATGAGAGCACTTTCATGGCGGGTGAATGCCGGCATGGCGCCACCGAGCACCAGCAAACCGAAGATGGTGCTGAGCATGGCGCTGGCAGCCAGCAACAGGGCCAGCGCGCGGCGGCGGCGGCACCCGCCAACCCCGCGCGGATAGCGCTCACGCCAAATCATGGAGAGGCTCCGCACCATCTATGCGTTTCCCGAACGGTCTTGCCTGTTGCCCGGCACGGGGAGTGCGCCCCACCGGAGCGAATCAGATGCAGTATAGCGTCTGTTGCGGCGCTTGCCCCGGACTGGCATGCGCATTTCCCGCGACATCCCGGCGCGGCACTTTGCAACCAGAGTGAAACTCGCCTACCATGTGGTCGGTGCGCCAGCCAGAGCGCCAACGGGGGAACCGCTGACGGGGGACATCATGGGAGACATGACAGCCTGGATCATCGCCGCGCTGGCCGTGGCAGCGGCAGTAGTGGCATTGCTGCTGCTGATGCGAACATGGGGACGGCGGCAAGGCGGACAGGGACGCAGAATCGGCGTGGTGGAACGGCGCGCCATCTCTAGCAACGCAGAGCTGGTGTTGCTGCGGCGCGACGGCGTGGAACATCTGATCTGCCTGGTGGGCGGCAACAGCGGCTTTCTGGTGGAGGCGGGCATTGACAGCGCAACGGGCGCGCCGACACTTCCACCAGCCGCAGAGCCTGCAATGCCGCCGGCGGCTTCCCCCGCGCCAACGCCCCGCCCGGCGCCAGCGCCTGCTCCACAAGTGGCATCACCACAAATGGCATCGCCACAAGTGGCAGCGCCACAAGCGGTATCTCCACAAGCGGCACCCCGGCATGCGCCAGCAGCCGCACCGGCACAATCCACGCCAGAGCCGAAAGAGCCGCCTCCACCGCCAGCAAAAGCGCAGCGGCAGGAACCCCCCGTCGCCACGCCATCCACACCGCCACCACCTGGAAAAGATGGCGGCTACGACAAGAGTGGAGGTTGACTTGATCGTCAGGCGGCGCGCATTGACAGCGTCGCTTGCGCCAGCTTCCAGCCTCGGCTTTTGCCAAGACCTCATCGCGAGAGGAAACTCACGTAGTCAATGCGGGATTCATTTCCGGGCGGCGCGCATTGACAGCGCCGCTTGCGTCAGCTTCCAGCCCCGGCCCGCCAAGACCTCATCGCGAGAGGAAACTCACGTGGTCAATGCGGGATTCATTTCCGGGCGGCGCGCATTGACAGCACCGCTTGCGTCAGCTTCCAGCCCCGGCCCGCCAAGACCTCATCGTAAGAGAAAACTCACGTGGTCAATGCGGGATTCATTGCTGGACGGCGCGCATTGACAGCGTCGCTTGCGCCAGCTTCCAGTCCCGGCCTGCCAAGACCTCATCGCCAGAGGAAACTCACGTGGTCAATGCGCGCCGGGAGCCCCCCTGTTTGAATGGTGTGGAGGGCGGGAGCGTGCAGCGCCGCGCGCCACTCAGTCGTCGCGGTAGACCTTTTCCATGCGCTCGTGGCGCTCCTGCGCCTCGATGGACAGCGTGGCGATGGGCCTGGCTTCCAGCCGCTTCAGCGAGATCGGCTCGCCGGTTTCTTCGCAATAGCCGTATTCGCCACTGTCGATGCGCGCCAGCGCCGCGTCGATCTTGGCGATGAGCTTGCGCTGACGGTCGCGCGTGCGCAACTCCAGAGCGCGGTCGCTCTCGGTGGAGGCGCGGTCGGCAATATCGGCCTGATGCTCGTTGTCCTGCTGCAGGTGCTCCAGCGTCTCGCGCATCTCGCGGATGATCTCTTCCTTCCACTTCAGCAGCTTGCGGCGGAAGTACTCGCGCTGCCGCTCGTTCATGAACGGCTCGTCCTCGCTGGGGCGGTAGTTGTCATCCAGTTCAATGTCCGGCATGGTCGCCTGCGCTCCCGTGCTGTGGCTGCCAACGAGCCGGGACCGCTGCCCGGCTGATGCGATTTCCTGGCTGCTGTATAGGTATTCGCCGCCGCCGGGGCAAGAGTGTCTCCGCCTTGTGAAGCCCGGCGGCTTGCGATAAGCAATCCACAGGCGGCAAAACCATGGCGGCGGATGGTGAACAATGCGCTTTTCCAGCGGGGCGGAATATCTGGCATGGCCCAGCCGGGCGGTTACCGTGTTCGGCATGTCCGGCGTCGGCAAGACGACGCTGGGAAGGCTGCTGCGGCGCTCGGAATGGTTTCTCTATTCGGTGGATTACCGCATCGGCACGCGCTACATGGACGAGCACATCGTCGATCTGTTCAAGCGCGAGGCAATGCAGGTGCCGTTGCTGCGCCAGCTTCTGCGCTCCGATTCCATCTATATCTCCTCGAACATCACCTTCGAGAATCTGGAACCGCTGTCCACCTACCTGGGCAAGCCGGGCAACCCGGCGAAGGGGGGGCTGAGCTTCGCCGAATACATGCGCCGGCAGGGCCAGCACCGGCAGGGCGAGATCAAGGCGCTGCTGGATGTGCCGCTGTTCATCGACAAGGCGCGCGAGATCTACGGCTACGAGCATTTCCTGTGCGATACCGGTGGTTCGGTATGCGAGGTGATCAACTTCAACGACCCCGCCGACCCGGTATTGACCACGCTGACGCGCAACACCCTGCTGCTTTACATCGAAGCGCCGCAAGAGCACGTGCAGACGTTGATTGCGCGCTTCCGCGAGCAGCCAAAGCCGATGTACTACCAGCCGGACTTCCTGAAGCGCATCTGGGCGGAATACAAGGAAGAGCGCGGCTTCGCGCGCGACGAGGAGGTCGATCCGGACGATTTCGCCATCTACGGCTTTGAGCGGCTGGTGCATCACCGCCTGCCGCTGTATGAGCGCATCGCCAGGCGCCATGGCTACACGGTGAGCATGGAAGAGATGCAGGGCGTGCGCGACGAGCAGGATTTCAACCAACTGGTGGCGGCGGCCATAGACCGCGCGGGCAAAGGTGGCGCGGCGGCGAAGGCGGCGGGTTGAGCGAGCGAGACGAGCGGGAGGCAAGCGGCCATGCCCATCAAGATTCCCACAGGCCTGCCGGCGCGCGAGACGCTGGAGCGCGAGGGCGTGATGGTGATGGACGAGGACGCGGCCATCCGCCAGGACATCCGGCCCATGCGCATAGCGCTTCTGAACCTGATGCCCAACAAGCAGCGCACGGAGACGCAGTTCGCGCGGCTGATCGGCGCCACGCCGCTGCAGGTGGAGATGACGCTGCTGCGGATGAGCGATCACAAGCCGAAGAACACGCCGATGTCGCACCTGACGAGCTTCTACCGCACGTTTCGCGAGGTGCGCGAGGCGGGCGAGAAATTCGACGGGCTGATCATCACCGGCGCGCCAGTGGAGTTGCTGCCGTTCGAGGAGGTGCGCTACTGGGACGAACTGCGCGCGATCTTCGACTGGACACAGGGCCACGTGCACACCACCATGTGCATATGCTGGGGGGCGCAGGCGGCGCTGCATCATTTCCACGGCGTGCCCAAGCACAAGCTGCCGCGCAAGGCCTTCGGCGTGTTCCGGCACCGTAACCTGAAGCCGCATTCGCCCTATCTGCGTGGCTTTTCGGATGATTTTTCCATCCCCGTATCGCGCTGGACGGAAGTGCGCATGGCTGACCTGCCGGTGGACGCCGGGCTGGAGGTGCTAATGGAGAGCGACGAGGCGGGCTTGTGCCTGGTGGAAGACGCGGCGCGGCGCATGCTCTACATGTTCAACCACATCGAATACGACACTACCTCGCTGGCCGAGGAATACTGGCGCGACGTGGAGCGCGGCATCGACATCCAGATCCCGGCCAACTACTTCCCCGATGATGATCCGCACGCCACGCCGGAAAACCGCTGGCGCAGCCATGCGCACCTGCTGTTCGGCAACTGGATCAACGAGATGTATCAGACCACGCCGTTCGACATTTCCAGGATCGGCGAGATTACCGAGGCGCGGCCCGGCACGCCGCAACACGAGGCCGGCAAGGGCGGCGCAAGCAGGCCGCGCGACGGTGGGCGGCAGGTGGGAGATGCGCCATGAACCGGCGGCTGATGCTGCTGCGGCACGCGAAGTCGGACTGGAGCAATCCGCTGCTGGATGATCACGACCGCCCGCTGGCCACTCGCGGCTTGCGCGATGCACCGCTGATGGGGCGTTTCATGCGCCGCCAGAAACTGGCGCCGGACAGGGTGCTGTGCTCCACCGCCACGCGGGCGCGGCAGACATGGGAGCTGGCAGCAGAGGCGCTGGGCGCCGAGGCGCCGGTGGAATACGTGGAGATGCTCTATGCCTTCGGCGGGCCGCAGCCGCTGATCGGCGCGGCGCGGCGCTTCGGTGGCGATGCCGCCACGCTGCTGCTGGTGGGGCACAACGAGGCGATGCACGAGCTGGCCGCGGCGCTGGCGCGGCATGGTGATGCGGCGGCGCTGAAACGGCTGCGCAAGAAGTTTCCTACCGCAGCGCTGGCGGTGATCGACCTGCCCATCGCCAACTGGGAAGAGCTGGGCACGCTGACGCAAGGCCGCCTGGCGCTCTACGTTCGCCCGAAGGATCTGCGCTGACCTCCACGCGCCCCCTGCCCGGGAATGCCTATTTGCATACAGACATCCAGGCGTCCAGGCGTCCCGCCGCCTGATGGTTCAGACACCCTTTTGCAGGTCTTGTTGCAGGGTTTGGGGCAGGCGCTGACGCATGGCGGGCAGATCGCGCCCGCGTGGGGCAAACAGACGCTGCTGCAGGAAATGGCCAGTCAGTTGCAACGCCTGGACCACCTCAGCCGGTGAAGGCTCGCCATTGCCCACATCGAGCAGGAAGCTCGGCAAGGGCAGCAGCTTCTCCGCCCAAGGTGCGCCAGCGGCGCGGCTGGCGGCACGACCTGTTTTCGGTGATACCCAGGCAAGGTCTTGCGTGGCGCCGGTCAGCGCACAACGGCTCAGATCCAGTCCATAGCCCAGTTCGGCCAGCAGGGACAGTTCGAAGCGCGCCAACAGAGCGGGGCAGATGTCTGGCACGTGCAGATGCTCCAGCACCAGCCGTGCGCCGTCGAACAGATTCGCATGGGCTGCGCGCTCCGCGCACAGGCCCAGTTCGGCCAGCAATGCCTGCAACACCGCCAGTGCCCGTGAATCATGCAGAGCCGTGGCCGCCGTCTGGGCCAGTGGCTCCAGCTTCAGCGTGCCGAGCTGATCCGCCGTGCGGGCGCGCCACTCCGCCCGCGCCAGATTGCCCGGCTGCAACCAGGCGCGCTTCGCCTTGCTCCTCGCGCCGTGCACCATGCCGCGCCAGCGCCCGTGCGAGTGGGCAAAGATATCGGCAATGGCATGATTCTCTCCATGCGGGCGCAGGCCGAGGATGATTATGTCGTCTGCCCAGTGCATGCACACACCTGCTTTCCGTGGAATTTTTCCACGACTTGCTGCTCTTGTTCCGGTTGTATCCCCTGCCCTCCCGCATCGCAGCCGATGCATACCGCCCTGCAAGGCCCGGTGAAAAAGAATCCACTTGCAAAACTTCCACGGATGCGTTCATGCTGGCGGCACGTTGTCAACAAGCACGGATGACACATGCAGGCTGCAGCGAAATTCAACATCGGCGACGTGGTGAAACACAAGCTGTTTCCGTTTCGCGGGGTTATCTTCGACGTGGATTCGACCTTTTCCGACACGGAAGAATGGTGGCTTTCCATTCCGGCGGAGGTGCGCCCGGCGAAAGATCAGCCTTTCTATCATCTGCTGGCGGAAAATGACGAGGGCGAGGAATACATCGCCTACGTGTCGGAAGAGCACCTGGAGCATGACACTTCCGGCGTGCCCATCCGTCATTCGGCGGTGGAGGAGTTCTTCGTGCTTTACGACGCGGAGCGCCATTCCTACGAAATGCCCACCGATGTGCTGAACTGATCCCTGTTTCCGGGTCTACCTTGTTGAAGAAAACAAGGTGCTGCGGTGGCGTGCGATGGCATTGCGCCGGCACAACGGCACCCTTGGTCGAGGAAATTTGCAAGGCCAGGCAAGGCAGACATGAGGACAGGGCAATCACATTTGGGACATTTGCGATGCGCAACTTGACAAGATGCTCTCCCTGTTCGTCATTGCCGGGCTCGACCCGGCAATCCAGAGTGGAGGGATCAAGCGTCTGTCTCCCTGGATGCCCGGATCAAGCCCGGGCATGACGCAAAATGGAGACGTTGCCACACAGATGTAATGTAACGTCCACTCATTCCAGATGCGATTGCCCTGGACATGAGGAACAAAGCAATTGAGGAGAGAGGAAGTGGGGGCTTCTGTTGCCAGGTGCCCCCGAACCCCGCCTGAGCAGGCTCTAGTGCTCAGGACTTTGTTCGGTTGGTAACCGGCGCCGCATTACGCAGCGACAGCCACCGGAGCATAGTTGTCGTTGGCAACTATTGCATTTGGCCCGTTACGGCGGTGCCATACCGAGCGAAAGGCTGATCTTTCGCCACCCCGTCGAAACTGTTTCGCCCCCATCAGATACTCCGCCCTGCTTCGCCGAGGTGGCGGAACATGTGGTGGAGGCGCCGGGTACTGCCCCCGGGTCCGGGGTGGACTACTCAACCAGCCGTTTATCGCCATAGCCTGATCATTCAGGCCCTTGTAATATAGCGCATCGAAGCGGCATTTCCAATGCCCGCGCAAACAATTTCACGGGGGATGCATGGCAAGCACCACATCCACGCGCGGTGGCGCGAAGACCGCGAAAAAGAAAAACACGGCAGACAGAAAAGCCGCGGCGAAAAAAAGCGCCAACGACAAGGCGACGGAGCAGAAGCCCGCGCCGAAGCAACGCAAGTCCAGCACGGGCAGGACAAAAGCCGGCAAGGCCGGTAATGGCAAGGCTGGCAGTCGCAAGGATGACAGCGGCAGGACAGCCGGGGAGAAGGCCTCACCTCGCCGTAGTGCCAGCGCGGAAAGCGCCCTGCGCCGCGAGCTGCGCCTGCTTTACGAGGGGCGCTCGCGCCGCGCGAAGATATTCCGCTATACGCTGCTGATCTTCGATGTGTCGACCATCGGCTATTTCCTGGTGGTTTCCTTCATCCACACCGCGCCGTGGATGCGCATGGCCGATATTGCCTTCGCGCTGCTCATAGCGCTGGATTTTGCCGCGCGCTTGTGGATTGCCGAAAACCGCCTGCGCTTTCTGCGCCAATTGCCAACGCTGGCGGATATCGTCGTCATCATTTCGCTAGTCGGCACCTTCATCTTCGAGAACCTGGCCTACCTGCGCGTGCTGCGCGCGCTCAGGCTCATGCGCAGCTATCACATGCTCAACACCCTGCGCGACATCTCGCCGGTGTTCCGCCGCAACGAGCACGTGTTCATCGCCGCGACGAACCTCATCGTGTTCATCTTCGTCGTCTCCGCCCTGGTCTACACCTTCCAGGCACCGCTGAACCCGGCCATTTCCAATTACATCGACGCGCTGTATTTCACCGTTACCACGCTCACCACCACCGGCTATGGCGACATCATCCTCACCGGCACCTCCGGGCGGTTGCTGGCGGTGGGCATCATGGTGTTCGGCGCGGCCCTGTTCCTGAGGCTGGCGCAGGCCATCTTCCGCCCGCCAAAGGTGCGCCACAAGTGCCCCCAGTGCGGTTTGCTTTATCATGACGCGGATGCCAGCCACTGCAAACACTGTGGCCATGTGCTGAACATCCCCTACGAGGGCCTGTGAGGCATTGACATTCGGACGAGTTTGTCCGACATTTGTGGTGTCAGGCATGAGGGCATGAATTTTTCCAGGAGTTTTTCCAAACTGGCATCGTGCCGGGCAAATATCATTCAAGTGATTTCATGTGGGAATTTGCCATGAATGACAGAAGAAAACTGTTGAAAAGGTTGAAGGAATTGGCGCGAGAGAATGGCCTTGAATACAAGGAGGACAGAAGGAAGGGAAAGGGGTCGCATTACCTCGTTTGGGTGGGAAACAAACGAGCAACCATCCCGAAGAGAATAACTCCTGCCTTGGAAAAGGCGATCCTGAAACAGCTTGGGCTGAAATGAGTCCGCATTGGAAAGGTGCCGCCATGCAGTATGTATATTACATGCGATTGCGCAACGATCCCGCCGGTGGATACGTGGTGGAGTTTCCGGATGTGCCTGAAGCCATCACCGGCGGCCAGACGCGGGAAGAAGCACTGCAAAATGCCGAAGATGCCTTGGCGGTAGCGCTGCTGGGCCGTGTGGAGGCTAGTGAAGAACTGCCCGAACCCACCGTAAAAGGGGAAGGGTTGCTGGCCGTGGCCGTGCCTGCCGCCGTGGCGGCCAAGCTGGCCTTGATCCAGTTGTGGCGAGAATCCGGAATGAGCAAGAGCGCGCTGGCGCGGCAATTGGGAATTGACGAGAAGGCCGTGCGCCGCCTGCTGGATCCCGACCACAATTCTTCTCTTGCCAGGCTGGACAAGGCCATTCAGGCCCTGGGAGGCAGGCTGATCATTTCCACCGACATGCCGAGCGCCGCGTGAAAACACGAAAAAGCATCCGGCGCGGCGGATCGTGCGCCGGATGCGGAGATTTTCGTGATGGCTCCGTGATGATGCCTGGCTCGTGGCGTCAGGCCGCCTGCTGTTTGCGGGCGCGGTAGGTGCCCATGGTCTCCGCCGTTTCCAGGATGTGCCCTTCCATGGCCTTCAGCAGCTCGTCCTTGGTCATGGGCTTATCCGGCAGCGTGGTGTCCAGCGCATAGAGCTTGAAGTAGTAGCGATGCCGGCCAATGGGCGGGCACGGACCACCGTAGCCGGTCTTCTTCCAGTCGTTGTAGCCTTCCACCGCGCCTTCAGGCATCTTGTCGGTGCCGCTGGCGCCCTTGGGGATGCACTCCGGCTCCAGTGGGTCAAGCTCATACATTATCGGCAGGTTGTGCACCACCCAGTGCACATACACCATTTTCGGTTCCTTCGGATCCGGCGCATCGGGGTCATCGACGATCAGCGCCAGCGACTTTGCCTGCCGCGGCACGCCCTCGAACACCAGCGGTGGCGAGATGTCCTCCCCTTCGCAGGTGAAGTCCACGGGAATTTCGGTGCCGTAGGCGAACGCGGGAGAATAGATGCGCATGACTTTCCCCTCCTCGTGTTGCGGGTTGCACGGAAATTCGACCCTGCACAGCAGATAGGAGTATCGCGCCCGTTGTAAAGGGGGCAAGGCAGTCAGATGACAAGGTTTTTTTTCACAAGCGGCTTGTGATTTTTGCCTTCCCTGCAAAGAACAGCTAGATTTGCCATGGTTCCCTGAGTCGATACGGGGGCTGTTGAACCGAAACCGGGACCATTCCTGCCATTCTGGAGAGAACACCATGGCGGATATTGCCAAATATCTTGAAGACGTGAAACGCTACGACTCCAGCCCGAACGAGGCCGTGGTCGAAGCCATCGTGAAATATCTGGGCATCGCCCTGCGCTCGCGCGACGCCTCGCTGGTATCGTGCTCCGACGATTCGGAGCTGGAACGCGTACGCACCGGCTTCTGTGCGAAAAAGCTGGGGCTGGATCCGGACGCCGCCGCAAAGGCCGTCGCGGAGGTCTGCGAGCAGATGAAGGGCGATCGCAACAAGCAGCGCGTTACCTTCTACTATCTGCTGGCGAAGAACACCGGCAACATGGGCAAGCTGGCCTGACGGGCCTCGCGCCTTTTTCAGCACCAGAGACCGCGGCGCGCGGTGATTGATTTCATTGCGCGCGGTGGTTCTGTTGTGTCAGAGGGCGCAGGGCGCTGAAGGGATCGCGCCAGATGCGCTTGGCGCATATTGACCTCGCGTGAGGTTCCGCTTGCGAAAAGGTCTTGGCAGTTTGGCCTCGATGTCTGTGCAAGCGTCGCTGTCAATGCGCGCCACACAACAAAAAGCTGCACATTGACCGCGTGAGTTGTGGCCCATTGCCGGCCTCGGGAAACGAGGCATGGCTCTGATGCAAGCGCCGCTGTCAATGCACGCCATGAGAGGGGTACGGAAACATGCGCCAGTATCTGGAGCTGATGCGCCATGTGCTGGAGCACGGCGTGAAGAAGAACGACCGCACCGGCACCGGCACGCTCAGCGTGTTCGGCTGGCAAATGCGCTTTGACCTGGGGCAAGGTTTTCCGCTGCTCACCACCAAGAAGCTGCATGTCCGCTCCATCATTCACGAACTGCTGTGGTTCCTGCGTGGCGATACCAACATCCGCTGGCTGAACGAGCACGGCGTTACCATCTGGGACGAATGGGCCGACGAGAATGGCGAGCTGGGCCCCGTCTACGGCCATCAGTGGCGAAGCTGGCCCACCTGCGACGGTGGCCAGATTGATCAGATAGCGCAGGTGATCGAGCAGATCCGCCATGATCCCGATTCGCGCCGCCTCATCGTCTCCGCCTGGAACGTTGCGCAACTTGAAGAAATGGCGCTGCCGCCGTGCCATCTGCTGTTTCAGTTCCACGTGGCCGAAGGCAAGCTGTCTTGCCAGCTTTATCAGCGCAGTGCCGACATTTTCCTCGGCGTACCGTTCAACATCGCCTCCTATGCGCTCCTCACCCACATGATTGCCCACGTAACGGGGTTGAAGCCGGGCGAATTCATCCATACGCTGGGCGATGCACACCTTTACCTGAATCACTTGGAACAGGCGCGCACCCAATTGGCCCGCGAGCCGCGCGACCTGCCGACACTCACCATCAAGCGGCGGGTTGAAAGCATCGATGACTTCCGCTTCGAGGATTTCGAGATAACGGGTTACGATCCGCATCCGCACATCAAGGCGCCGGTAGCGGTGTGAACCCGCCTATCTTCGGAAATTTCATGGCCGCATGAAAGCCGTTCACGAGCCCAGAACGGGAAGATATTCCGATTGATACATTGGAAATGGCAAGGTTTGTGTCGTGATGGCGCGAAGCATTGCCATATCCCGGCAAAAATGCCGACGTGCCGATGAAGGGCTTCCAAAACCCAGCACAGCACGCTGTTTTCCCATCAAAAAAGCCTTGTGGCCGTTGCTGCCGGCCACAAGGCTTTTCTTCAGGATCGACTTCATGTTTTGACTCGAGGGGCAATCAATGCAGTTTCTTTTCCACCTCGGCGATGGCATCGTCGAGAATGGTGGTAGCTGTCTTGCCCTTCATCTCGCTGCGCAAGGCGGCCTCGGCCACATGAGCGGCGCGTTCGGCAACATGGCCACGAATCTCGCGCACGGCATTGTCCCGCGCCAAGGTGATGCGCTGCTCGGCAGCGGCCTTCTTGCGCGCCATCAGCTCGTCGAAGCTCTTGCGCGCCTCCAGAACGACAGCCTCGGCCTCCTGCCTGGCCACGGCGATGATTTCCTTGGCATCCTTTTCGGCCTGCAGCTTCTTCTGCTCGTATTCGGCCAGCAGTTTGCGCGCCTCCTCATGCAGGCGGCGGGCGTCCTCCAGCTCCTTGCGGATGCGTTCAGCGCGGTCATCCAGAGCGTTCAGCACCAGGTGGTGGACGCGGTAATAATACAGCAGGCCGAAGAACAGCAAAAAGCTGACCAGCACCCAGGTTTCCGGCTTGGCAAAGAACGACATGGCCTCAGTCCTCCTTGCCGGTGGCATTCAGTGCAGCGCGCACCGCCTTTTCCGGCAGTGGCTTGCCTGTTACTTTCGAGGCAATCTCGCTGGCCAAATCGCCAATGGTGCCGTCCAGCTCGGCCAATGCCTTTTCCTTCGACTTTCTCAGCGCCGCCTCGGCTTGCGAGATCTTCGCCGCCAATTCGGCCTCTATCTGCTGGCGCCGCTCGGCAATTTCAGCCAACACCTTTTCCTTTTCGGCTCGCACCAGATCCTGCGCCTTGCCACGAGCCTCGGCCAGCAGCGCATCGTGCTGTTGCAGAGCCTCCTCTGCCTGCCGCTGCAGACGCTCTGCTGCCTCCATGTCGTCGGCGATACGGCGGCGACGGCTCTCCAGCACGGAGCCAATCTTCGGCAGGATGAGCGTTTTCGCCAGCACGTAGAGGAACGAGAACGTTACCAGCAGCCAGAACAGCTGGGATATATATGTTGCTACATCCAACTGCGGCATGGTTGCCTCATTGGCCATGCGCCCGGAACAGGCAGTGTGGGCGCGGTTGGAGACGATGCCAGGGCAAATGCCCTGGCCCACTGCGCATCACACGCCCAATCAGCCGAACAGAATGATGAACGACACGACCAGGGCGAACAGACCCGTGGCCTCGGCCAGGGCAAAGCCCAGCAGCAGGTTCTTGAACTGCGCATCAGCCGCCGCCGGGTTGCGCAGCGCGCCGGAAAGATAGTTGCCGAAAATGTGGCCAATACCGATACCCGCACCGCCAAGGGCGATAGCCGCCAGGCCGGCACCAATCATCTTTGCAGCTTCCACTTCCATGTCTCATGCTCCTCTTGCGGTTGATATTCTCATGCCAGTCTTGCCACGGCCTCAGTGCTCCGGATGCAGGGCATCGCTGAGATAGATGACGCTGAGCACCATGAACACATAAGCCTGCAGGAAGGCCACCAGAAACTCCAGCCCGGTAAGCGCCACCATCATGGCCAGCGGCGCCCAGCCACCGATGACGCCAAGCCCCACCACGAAGCTGGCGAACACCTTCAGCATGGTATGGCCAGCCATCATGTTGGCGAACAGTCGCACCGACAGCGAGATGGGCCGGGTAAAATAGGAAATGACCTCGATGGGCACCAACACTGGCAACATATAGACCGGCACGCCTGACGGCACGAACAGCTTCAGGTAGCGCACGCCATTCTTGACGAAGCCAACCACCGTGGCCAGCACGAAGACCGTCAGCGCCAGTGCGAAGGTTACGATGATGTGGCTGGTGAAGGTGAAGGAATAGGGAATCATGCCCAGCAGGTTGGCCGCCAGGATGAACACGAACAAGGTGAACAGGAACGGAAAGAATGGCCTGCCCTCGTCGTGCAGGATGTCACGGGTAACGTTGGCGACAAACTCGTAGGCCAGCTCGCGAATGCTCTGCAGCCGCCCCGGCACGATGCGATTCTGCCCGAACAGGAAGATGAAGCTGATCACGGCAACCGCGATGACCATCCACAGCGACGAATTGGTGAAGGAGAAGTCCCATTCGCCGATGCGAATCGGCACCAGAGGCTGAATCTGGAACTGGTGCAGCGGATCGAACTTCCCTGCGCCATCAGCAGCGGCCTGCGCGGCGTGCGCAGCGGCAGCCTGCGCGGCATCGTTGGTTTGCGCCGTTTGTTGCATGGTTGATCGGCCACCCTGTGTCCGGCCCGGCCAGTGAGTCGGTGGGCGGACATTGCTTCGAATTCACCACATGTCTGCCGCAGCATGCGGCAGCCCTCTTTCACGCACTCTATTAGCCACCCGCAGGCAAAAGCTCAACGGCGATTTGACGCATTGTTGTCATCACCGGAAGGCATGGCGCGCGGTGTTTTGTCGCGCTCTTGCGCCGGGGCATGTCGTGGCGCCGCGGCGCCTGGCCTCCCGGTTTGCCCCTCCCCGGCGCCGGGATCTCAACGGTCATTGGCGATCGGCGCTGTCATGGCGGGAAATTCGGGACATCGAATCGGCGGTGTGCATCACATTGCGCACGCCCGCCGCCAGCCCCAGCAGCGCTCCCCCCAGCATGCCCCATGGACGGCTGCCGAAATAATGATCGATACCATACCCCAGCAGCAATCCGGCGGCCAACGCCACGCCGAGGTCAGCCAGCAGACGCAACACCAGGTGGTGCGCCGCGGCACGCGGGTCGCGCCCCTTGCGCGCCTGTTCGCGGGCGGCGCGAGCGGCGCGATGCTCGTCGATACGCCGCCGCAAATCTTCCAGCCGATCGTCCTGCCCGTTCATGCGTCTTGCCGTTCGCCATTCTTGCCGTCCCGGCCTGCCCGCCACGCCATTGGCCGGTTGCAAGCCCGCTTCACCCTGTCTTACATTATCATTACCGTCCGGGCAGTTCACATGCGGGCTTCCTGATGCTCAGGCCGTTACCTTATGGTAACGAAGTCTGCTTACCATAGCGCATATGGAGACAGCGAAAAAATGCTCGAATCGGACAGGAAAATGCTGCTGAAAGCCATACAACTGCTGGAAATGGGCGACTGGGAAGAAGCGCACCGCATAGCCCAGCAACACCCCGACGCCTACGGCAACTGGCTGCATGCCATCCTGCACAAGATCGAGGGAGACCGCTCCAACGCCGCCTACTGGTACAATCGCGCCGGCGCACCAGAACGTATCGCCCAGCGGGCCGATGAAGAGCTCAAGGAGCTGCGCGAACAACTGGAACATGCCTATTGATCGGGTGCGGCGCGCACTGACAGCACCGTTTGCGGCAGCTTTCATCAGGCCTGCCTTTCCAGAATTTCGCCGCGAGAGGAGGCTCACGAGGTCAATGCGGGGGCGTTTCTGGACGGGAGGGCCAATTGCAATTGGCGGCTTGAAAAATACTCTCCCTGCTCCTCATTGCAGAACCTGACCCGGCGATCCAGGATGGTAGCTTCCGAACACCTTCCATCCCGCAGGCTCTGGCCAAACCCGGCATGATGCGAAACGGCAACATTGCCACACACATGTAACGCCACTGATGCCAAATGCGATTGGACACCTCCGGAAACTGGGCATTTCAGTCGGAATATGATTCACTCCGGTGAGAAAGAAGCCTGAATCGCTGGAGGGATGTCAGAATGAAGGGACAGAAGGGGTTCTGGGATTTTGAGCAGCGTCTGGAGGAGCT
>JAJRRZ010000181.1 GCA_024279045.1 Alphaproteobacteria bacterium | reverse complement strand
GAGCAGCTGTTCGGGAAAATCAAACGGTTCAAGAGAATTGCCCTGCGCTGCGAGAAAACAGCTGCCAATTTCGCATCAATGCTTGCCCTCGTCTGCGCCTTCATCTGGATAAAATTCGTCCACAGAGCCTAGGCTCAGGACTCATAAAGAGGCATGGTAGATGCGTCATTTGCACAAAATATCAGCGTTCTTTTGCCCGCCGGGAATACCCATAGGTATTTCCAAGGGCAAAAGGGCGCTGATATGCAGTGCAAATGGCGCAGATGCCGTGCAAATTTATGGGTCCTGAGCCCAGGCTCAGAATCCACAAATTTTCACGCCATCTGTGATGCAGGCGGCAAGCCATTGATTTTGCTGCTGACAGAAGGACAGTTCAGAGATTGCAAGGCAGCCTTCGCTCTGCTCGAGCATCTGCCGTCCGGTTCCACCCTCATTGCCGACACGACCTATGACAGCCACCGCCTGCGCCATGCCTTGCGGGCACGGAAGGTGCGCCCCTGTCTCCCGCTGCGCAAGAGTCAATGGGACGATGGCAGCTTCCATCCACGTCTCTATCGACAGCGCAATGTCATCGATCGCTTCTTTGGTCAGCTCAAGGACTTCCGGCGCATCGCCATGCGCCATGACCGATGCCCCATCAGCTTCTTCAACGCCATAACCATCGCAGCCATCGTCATCGCTTTCTCATGAGTCCTGAGCCTGGCGTCCCGGCAAGGCACAGGGAGTGGCAGGGATGAATTGACGGCATGATGTGCCTGTGCCACAGGCTATATGCATGCACGAAACATCGCTTTATAGCATCGTGATGATCCCGGCGCGCATGGCTTCCACCCGCCTGCCGGGCAAGCCGCTGGCCGATATCGGCGGCATGCCGATGATCGTGCGCGTATGGAAACAGGCCGAAGCCGCCGGGCTGGGGCCGGTGGTGGTGGCCGCCGCGGAGCAGAAAATTGCCGATGCCGTGCGGGCCGCCGGAGGCAAGGCCGTGCTGACCGATCCTGATCTTCCTTCGGGCTCCGACCGTATCGCCGCCGCCCTGAAGCAGGCCGATCCGCTGGGGCTGTTCGGTGTGGTGGTGAACGTGCAGGGCGATTTGCCCACGCTGCCGCCGGAATACCTGCGCACCTGCGCCGATGCCCTGGTGGAGCTGGATGCCGACATCGCCACCTTGGCCGCACCCATCCGCAGCGAGGAGGAGTTGCGCAATCCCAACGTGGTGAAGGCCGTCGCTCCGCTGGCCTGGCAGGAGGCAGCGCTGGCGGAAGACTTCGTGCGCCAGTTGCCAGAAGATTACAACGGCCCGGCATTTCATCACATCGGCATCTATGCCTATCGTCGCACGGCGCTGGAGCGTTTCATCGGCCTGCCGCCCTCGTTGCGCGAGCGCCAGCACAAGCTGGAGCAACTTCGCGCGCTGGACGCGGGCATGAAGATCGCCGTGGCGCGGGTGTCGAGTGCGCCGTTCGGCGTGGACACACCGGCGGAACTGGAACACGTGCGCCGACAGGTAGCCAGCAAGCAGGAGCCGCAGCCATGAGCCGGGTGAAACAGCGCATCGCCTTTCAGGGCGAGCCGGGGGCCAATTCGCACATTGCCTGCCGCAAGGCGCGGCCCGACATGGAGCCGCTGGCCTGTCCCACCTTCGAGGACGTGTTCAACGCCGTGGAGCACGGCGAGGCGGCGTTGGCGATGATCCCGGTGGAAAACACGCTGGCGGGCCGCGTGGCGGACATTCATCACCTGATGCCACTGTCGAACCTGCACATCATCGGCGAATATTTTCTGCCCGTTCATCATCAGTTGATGGCGCCGAAGGGGGCAACGCTGGAAGGCCTGCGCGAGGTATATTCGCACGTGCACGCGCTGGGCCAGTGCCGCAAGCTGATCCGCGAGCTGGGGCTGAAGGCGCACGTTGCCGCCGACACCGCCGGCGCGGCGCGCGAGGTGGCGGAGCGTGGCGATCCCGCGGCGGCGGCCATTGCCCCGGCGCTGGCGGCGGAGATCCACGGGCTGGAAATCCTGCGCGAGAACATCGAGGACGAAGCCCGCAACATCACCCGCTTCCTCATCATGGCGCGCGAGGCACTGCATCCGGCCCCACAGGACGGGCCGGTGATCACGTCATTCATCTTCCGCGTGCGCAACGTGCCCGCGGCGCTCTACAAGGCGCTGGGCGGGTTTGCCACCAATGGCGTGAACATGACACGGCTGGAATCCTACCAGATCGGCGGCAGCTTCAACGCCACGCAATTCTACGCCGATGTGGAGGGGCACCCGGAACAGCGCGCCCTGCGGCTGGCGCTGGAGGAGCTGGAATTCTTCTCCACCTCGGTGCGCATTCTCGGCACCTATCCCGCATCGCCCCAGCGCCGCGAGCTTTTCGGCGAGTAGGGTCAGGATGCCTGTGTGTCCAGCCGCTGCTGCATCTGCGCCAGTTGACGCATGGCCGGGCGGCGCATCATCCAGCGCGCCACGGGCGCGGCCAGCCACCAGCTGACGACGGCGATGGCAATCCCGGCATAGGAATCCACTGCGTAATGCCAGCCCAGCCATACCGAGCCGATGGCGATGAGCACGGCAAACGCCACCGCACTCCAGCGCACCATTCCCCCGAAACGCCACGCCAACAGGGCAATCAGCGTGGCCTGGCCATTGTGCATGGAGGGAAAGGCCGAGATGCCGCCCAGCGCCACATCCTGTGCCTGATAGCCACGCCACAGCATTTCCTGCGTTTCCAGCGCCCAGACCGGCACGGATTGCGCCACCATGCGCAGGTGCTCCATCAGTGGCGCGAATGGATCGAGCGAAAGGCCCAGGCGGCCATAATACACAGGCCCGGCGGAAGAAAAGACCAGTGCCATGAACGAGCCGCCGACGATCCACACCATCAGAAAGGCCAGCAGAAAGCGCACTGCTTCCTCACGCGGGCGGCGTTGCGCCACGGCCCACAGCAAGACGCCAATGGAGATGAAGAACCAGAAATTGTAAACGAAGTTTACTACGGTGGTGGCAATCGTGGACTGCAGCAATGGATACAGCCATTCCCAGGGTTGCCGTCCTCCATGCAGCCAGCCATCCAGCCGCATGAAGGTTTCGTCCCAGCTGAAGGGGTGAACAAGGGCAATATTGCCCTTGAATACGGCAAAGGCCTGCAGGAACAGATTGATGAAAGGAAACAGCAAGGCCAAGGAGACAATCCGCGCCCTGTTGGCAAGCAACTGCCGCAAGTCGCGCCACAATTGTATTGTCGGGTGCCTGGGTGGATTGCCACTGGCAATGTATGCCACCAGCCGATACATGACGAAAATCAACAGCAAGGCCGGCAGCAGACCCAGCAACAGACCCAGCAGGGAAAGCTGCTTGAGCTCAAATACTCCTCCAAGCCACCAGTGGGTGCCCAGGGCATAGGCGGCAATCACGGCCCAGACAGGCCAGTAGGCCCGTATGGCCATCATGAATGCGGACATCATGCCGCCATCTGTCCGCACACTCCCCTTCAGCTTGTCCAACACCGCGTTGGCAGCACCGTTTCCGATGACAGGCCGGGCATTGCTCTGGGTTTGCAGCATGGAAGGGATCCTCATATGGCTGGTTGTCCGCTACCAGGAGGTATTTCTGCACTTGCCTATTCCAATTCGCCTATTCGACAGGCATTCAAGAAATTGCGTTTGTTCGTCGCGCAACATCCCACGGACTGGCTATTTGTTCGATGACCACTATCCATCCTGGTCATTATGATTGCGTAAATACCCTCGTTTGTTTGCTGCTGTTTGCTGTCTCATTGTCTGCCACATACTTCGTACTTGCAGGCATGAGGCATGCGAGACTTGCTCGTCATGAAAAAACCCCGCCGGCTTGGTGCCGGCGGGGCGATGAAGCTCGAGTCTGATATCGATTACTGCCAGCTCTGAGCCGTCTCCAGGTTGGAGCCGATGACGTTGAAGACACCCTTCAGCTTGGAGCTCACGGTGGGCATCGCAACCACCAGCATCAGGCCGATAGCAGCGGCGATCAGGCCGTACTCGATGGCGGTAACACCCTCTTCGTCCTTGATGAAACGCTCGAACTTGTTCATGTCTCTTACTCCTTTCACTCACATTGCACACTTGCTTGTGCCGGGGGGAGGGGGCTTGTCTGGGCCGGTTCCGCCCCGCCGACATGCGAAACCTATCCCCGCAGGAATTAATGCTGAGTAAAATCACCTGTTCAATTCTTTGCAGTCCCCATGAATCGGACCTTTGGTAAATGATTTATTTCTATAAAATACAAAAAAAATTAAAAGTAGTATTCCAAGATCTATTGTAATATATCTGCAAATTCAGAAGCCATGCACATGGACATTCCATCATGAAAATGAGTGCCGTTGCACTTCACCAGAGAGGGCCTGATTGAGTCATTTGCTCATTATCGGTATAAACATGAAGCACATTTGCCGTCCTTGCCGATGGCCAGCATGCATGTGGATCATGTGGTGGTCATGATGCAGCTGGGGCATTGCATGGGGAAATGACGATGAGCGAGGATGTTTCCGTCGAAGGCAGGACACTGCT
>JAJRRZ010000180.1 GCA_024279045.1 Alphaproteobacteria bacterium | reverse complement strand
TTTTCATCCTGTCGATGTTGCAGCCTGTCCTGCAGCGCAAGCTGATGGATGCCATGCGCCAGCGCAAGATCGCCGAGATCGAGAAAACGCGCAATTCGCGGGTGATATTGCTGGTGCACCGGCAGGAAACCATGAGTCTGCTGGGTTTTCCGCTGATGCGCTTCATCAACATCGAGGATTCCGAGGAGGTCATCCGCGCCATTCAGCTCACTGACGATAACGTGCCGCTGGACATCATCCTGCACACCCCTGGCGGGTTGGTGCTGGCCGCCACGCAGATCGCCCGCGCGCTGAAGGAGCATCCCGCGCGCACCACCGTGTTCGTGCCGCATTATGCCATGAGCGGCGGCACGCTCATCGCCCTGGCGGCGGATGAGATCGTCATGAGCAAACATGCCGTGCTGGGGCCGATCGATCCGCAACTGGGCCAGCAGCCGGCAGCCTCGGTGCTGAAGGTGTTGCAGCAGAAGGAACCGAAGGATATCGACGACGAGACGTTGATCCTCGCCGATGTGTCGAAAAAGGCCATCGCCCAGGTGCGGCGCACCGCGCATTACCTGCTGTCCGGCAGGATGGACGACGAGCGCGCAAAGGAGTTGGCCGCCACTCTCTCCGAAGGGCGCTGGACGCATGACTATCCCATCCTGCCCGACGAGGCGCAGGAGCTGGGGCTGAACATCTCCACCGACATGCCGCAGGAAGTGCTGGAGCTGATGACGCTCTATCCGCAGCCCACGCGCATGTCGCCCTCGGTGGAATACGTGCCGGAGCGCCGCAGCCGCGCGCCGATGCCGAAATGGCGCGGCGATCAGCCCTGAGCATTAGTCGATCGTGAAGAAAAGTTTTGTGGCCGACGGTGTCGGCCACAAATACTTTTCTTCAGGAAAAATGATGCGTTGCGCCGGCACAACTTTGCTTGAGGAAAATTGCAAGGCTTTGCGCCACTACGACGCAAAGCCTTGCAATTTCCGCTGCATCAAGTTGCGTATTTTCCTGTTCATGCATTGCCTTGTGAAGTTCACTCTCGACGCATTACTTGTGTGGGAGTTTCGTTCAGCCGCCAACCTTGCTGGCATTGGTGGGCCTCTTGCGCGGCTTTGCCTTCAGGTTGATTTCCTTCTTCGGGCTGGCTGTTTTGCTTTTCTTGCCTGACGCGGATTTGCGCATGGCCACCTCGCGCTTCTTGCGCGGCCTGGGCAGCAGTTCGCGCATCTCGGCCATTTCCGCCGGTGAGAGAATGCTGCAGCCCAGCCCGTGCGCCCGCGCGCGGCGGCACAGCTCCAGTGAACGCATTTCGTCGAGATTCCACACGATGCCACCGATGGGTGCACGCTTGCGCCCGCGCCAGGTGGCCATGCGGCGCTTGAAGTCTTCCGCCAGCCCGGCCTTGCGCAGCACTGCCGCACTCAACCAGGTTACGCCGTAGCGGATGGAGGCATCTTCGGCCAACCCGGCGGCCAGCAGTTCCGCCTCCACGCCACCGGTGGCGCGCAAGGCCGAGCGGAACGGCCCAATCACTACACCCCAGCCAGACACTTCAGCCGGTTTCACCTTCGGCAACACGCGCGACAGGCAGACGCTGGCGGTCATGTCCGGCGCGTGCGTGGCCAGGTTGGACAGGCGGCTGATGACCATGCGCAGCCCCTCGCCCGTGCGCTTGCGGCGAAACCCTTCCTCCAGCAGGATGCGCGCCACGCTGGCGCGGTTGTAGGCGGAGCGCCTGCCGAACACCACCACACCCAGCCGTACCCCGTCGCGACGCGCCGTGGCCAGCAGGTTGAAGCCGGACGCGCAGACGAAGCCGGTTTTCATGCCGTTGGCCTCCGGCATCATGAACAGCAGGTGGTTGCGGTTTTTCAACCTGGCCAGTTGAGGCTTTCCTTTCTTGTCGTGCACCACTTTCTCGATGGTGCGTTGCGAGAAAAAGCGCCACCAGTCCGGGTGCCGGCGCAGGTAGCGACGATAGATGTCGCGCGCCAGCAGCGCCATGTCGCGCGCGCTGGTTACCTGGGCGGGGTGGTGCATGCCGTGCGGATTGGTGAAATGCGTGGCGCTCATGCCCAGC
>JAJRRZ010000179.1 GCA_024279045.1 Alphaproteobacteria bacterium | reverse complement strand
GCTGGAGGGGCTGTTCACTGGCCGCAAGCTGGCCGACTACATCAACAATGCGCGCTGCGATTACGTGGGCGCGCGCCGCGTTGTGAACGGCCTGGACAAGGCGCGGCTCATCGCTGGCGCCGCGCAGGAGTGCGAAACCGCGCTGGAGCTGGCCGCCATGAGCAATGGGCTCGGCGTCGAGGTGGTGGACGAACCGGCGGAGCCGCGCACGGATGAGCGCGTGGTCAACCCCGCGCCGGCGCCGCCGCCGGAGGTGGCGGAGGCCGAGATCCCCACCAGCCACAAGACGCCGCCGCGCTCCACGACCATCTGGGCAGCGCTGGCTGCGCTGCTGGCGCAGGGTGTGGCCAGCCTGGGCGCGCTGCCGGCCAGGTGGTGGTGGCTGCCTCTGGCACTGGGCGGGCTGGCCGTGGCATGGATCATCAAGGAGCGTATTCGCCACGCATGGGAGGACGGCATATGAGCATCCGCCACATGATCTTCGCAGGATTGCTGGGCGCCTGCCTGCTGGTTCCGCTCACGGGCCAGCCGGCGGCAGCCAAGGGCAAGAAGCGCGTCTGGCCCGGGCCGTATCCGGCGACGGTGGTGAAGGTGGTTGATGGCGACACGGTGCGGGTTGTCGCCAGCGTGTGGCCGGGCATTGACGTGCCGGTGAGCGTGCGCATTGCCGGCATCGACACGCCGGAGAGCCGCCGCCCGAAATGCGCCGAGGAGCGCGCCGCCGGCAAGAAGGCGGCGGCCCTGGTGCGTGAAATGATCGCGCCGGGAGACGAGGTGCGGCTGCGCGATGTGCATGGCGGCAAGTATGCGGGCCGGGTGGTGGCGCGGCTGATGCTGCTCACCGAGCAGGGCGAGGCGAGCTTGGGGCAGATGCTCATCGACCGCCATCTGGCGCTGCCCTATTTCGGCGGGCGCAAGGCCGACTGGTGCGCCATCCTGCGCCAGCAGGCGCAGCAGCAGGAGAATGAGCAATGAGCGTCTACATCCTCCCGAAATCCTGGACGTGGTGGGCAGGTCTTTCGGCATTCGTTTCCGGCCTGCTGCGCCTGGCCGATGTGCGCATCCCTTACGTGTCGGACATCGTGCGCCCGGTGCTCGATGCGCTGTTTGCCGTCTCTGACCCTGCAATGATGGTGCTCATCGGGCTGGCCATCATCGGCGGGCGCGCGCATGGCGAGCGCATCTTCCGGCGGCTGGACGAGATTGCCGGCGTCAATGGAGGTGGTCATGAGCAGGCGGGCTGACAGGTGCCTGAACGCTGCCGCGCGCCGCGCCGTTGAGAAACACCTCGGCCGGCGCGCGGTGATCTTCCTGGAAGAGGCGGCGGCCAACGCGGCTGAGCGCTTCGGCGCACGCACCGCGGCGGAAATGCTGCGCGACATGGCGGACCACCTGGAGATGCATTCATGATCGGCTGGCTGATGAAACTGCTGGGCGGCGGCGTGCTGGAGAAGATCGCCGATGTGGCCCTGCAGACAGCGCGCCTGGCGGCGGAGAAGAAGATTTCCGAGCAGGAAGCGCGCGCCCGCATCGCACGCTCGGCTTACGAGCTGCTGGCCCGTGAGGCGGAGGCGGCGCGCGACGTGATCGTGGCCGAGACGCGCTCGGAAAGTTGGCTCACCCGCACATGGCGTCCCCTGGTGGCCATCAGCTTTGCGATGGTGGTGGTCTTCTATGCGCTCGTGCTCCCCATCGCCGTGGACTGGCTGGGCATGCCGCCAGTGCGGGTAGGCGATGCGCTGCTGGGCTGGGTGATGCAGGCGGTGATGCTGGCGCTTGGCGGCTACATCGGCGGGCGCTCGGCGGAGAAGATCGCGCACATCATCATGCAGGGACGTAAGCGATGACTGACGAGAAGATCCACCGCGAGCTGGGCAGCATCGGCGCGAAGCTGGACAGCGTCGACGACAAGCTGGACGGCATCATCAAGCGCCTGGACGATCACGAAAGCCGCCTGCGCGATGTGGAGCACAAGGCGGTGCGCAACGGGCTGGTGGCCGGTGGCGTCATCTCGGTGGGGATTGCGTTCATGAAGGCAAAACTGGGGTGGTGAATGGCCCACAGCGCAGAAAAGCGCCGCGAAGCGCGCAAGGCCTACATATACGAGCGCCTCACCATTCCGGCGGTGGCGTTGAAAGTGGGCGTGCCGGCGGCCACCATCCGACGCTGGAAGCGCGCAGCGAAGCAGGCCGGCGACGACTGGGACGCGGCGCGCGCGGCGGTGATGCTCTCCGGCGAGGGGCTGGAGGCGGTGGTCAGCACGGTGGTCGAAGAATTCGTGCTGCAGTTCCATGCTGCCCTGGAGATGCTCAAGCGCGAGGACATCGCGCCTGATGAGCGCGTGAAGCTGATGGCCCAGCTCTCTGACGCTTTCAACAAGATGGTGGGGGCGGCAGGGCGCGTGGCGCCGAAGATCTCGCAGCTGTCCGTGGCGCTCGATGTGTTGCGGCGGCTGGGTGAATACATTCGCGAGCATCATCCGGACGAGGCCGAAACGTTCCTGGCCATCCTGGAGCCGTTCGGCGAGCAGCTGGCGGAGGCCTACGGATGATCGGCAAGAGCCTCACACCGTCTGAATTCCGTCGCCAGCTCTCCGAGCTGGGCGAGGCGCTGCGCCGGCGCATCGAGCTGGAGGTGGAGGCCTTTCCGGCAGACGAGGCGGCGTGCGAGAAGCGGCGTCAGCGCGCGCTCGCCCCTGACGGCTACCGCTTCTTTGCCGAGACCTACTTTCCGCATTACCTCACCGCGCCGCCCAGCCGGCTGCACGAGCATCTCTTCGAGACCCTGCCGAAAATGGCCGCCGACGAAGCTGGTTGGCGCTTTCTGCTGATCGCGCCGCGCGGCGCGGCCAAGAGCACGCATGTCTCTCTCATCTATCCGCTGTGGCTCGCCGCCCGCGGCGCAAAGCACTACATGATGCTGATCTCCGATGCCTTCGAGCAGGCTGCGGCGCTCATAGAGGCCATCAAGGCGGAGCTGGAGGTCAACCCGCGGCTGGCCCATGACTTCCCGGAGCTGGCCGGCCAGGGCCGGGTGTGGCGCGAGGGCGTGATTGTTACGGCCAACAACATCAAGATCGAAGGCCTGGGCAGCGGCAAGAAGGTGCGCGGACGCCGGCATGGGCCATTCCGCCCTGACCTCGTCATCCTCGACGATGTGGAGAACGACGAACAGGTGATGAGCCCGCACCAGCGCGACAAGCTGCAGCGCTGGATCGACCGCGCGGTGCTCAAGCTGGGGCCGCCGGACGGCAGCATGGACGTGATCATGGCTGGCACGGTGCTGCATCACGATGCTGTGTTGGTGCGTCTCGCCAAGCGCCCGGGATGGCAAGTGGCGCGGTTCCGCGCCATCCTCGAGTGGCCCGAGCGCATGGATTTGTGGGAGCGCTGGGAGGAGGCGCTGCTGAACGAGGGCGAGGCGGCAGCCGATGCCTTCCTGACCCGCCACCGGGCGGAGATGGAGGCGGGTGCGGTGCTCAACTGGCCGGCCATGCAGCCGCTGGAATGGCTGATGAAGGTGCGCGCGGAGAGCCATGCCGCCTTCGAGGCCGAATACCAGGGCAATCCGATCAGCGAGCGCAGCCCGTTTCGCGACATCCAGTTCTGGGTGGCGCGCAACCCGGCCTGGGTGTTCTTCGGCGCTATTGACCCGTCCTTGGGCAAGCGCGGCGGGCGCGGCGATCCCTCGGCCATTCTCGTAGGCGGGCTGGATCCGGAGACCGGCGTGCTGGACGTGGTGGAGGCCTCCATCCGCACCCGCCTGCCGGACACCATCATTGCCGATGCCATCGCCCTGCAGCGCGACTATGGCTGCCAGCTATGGTTCGTGGAGGCCGTGCAATTCCAGGAATTGCTGCGCGAGCTGCTGATGGCCGAGGCGGCAAAGGCCGGCGTGCCCATGCCGTGCCTGCCCATCACCCCGCATGCCGACAAGCGGCTGCGCATCGAACGGCTGCAGGCACCCATCGCCGCGGGACTGATCCGCATCCACCCCAGCCAGACCACGCTCATCGACCAGCTGCAGCAATGGCCGGATGCCGATCATGACGACGGCCCGGATGCCCTTGAGATGCTGTGGTCGCACGCATTGCAACATCAGCGCAGCGCGCTGACGGCACAGCGGCTGCGCGGCCTGCCGCTGCCGCCCGGTGGAGATGACAGCTTGAGAGGCTACAGACTATGAGCAGACAGCAGGTGGCGAAAAAAGAGCAACGGCTGCCCCGCCATGGCGGGCGGGTGCTGGCCGGCGTGGCGCGCGATGTTACCATCCCGCACTACAGCCCCGGCGATGCGCTGCCTGTCATGGATCCCACGCTGGAGGCGCGTGGCGTGGCGCTCTCGGCCTATCGCGAGCTGCTGCGCGATGCGCGGGTGCGCACAGTGTTGGGCAAGCGCAAGGCCAAGGTGCTGCGCCGCGAGTGGACGGTGGAGCCGGCCAGCGAGGAGGCGCGCGATGTGGAAATTGCCGAGGCCGTGCGCCGCATGCTGGCCGACCTGCCCTTCGATGCCATCTGCCGCCGCCTGCTGGATGCGCAGCTGTTCGGCTACGCGGTGGCCGAGGTTATCTGGGGCGTGAACGATGATGGCCTGATTGCGCCGCGGCGCATCCTCTCGCGCAAGCCGGAGCGCTTCATGTTCGACCGCGACTGGCAGCCCCGGCTGCTCACGCCCGCGCAGCCGCTGCATGGAGAGGCGCTGCCGCCGCGCAAGTTCATCGTCCACCGCTACGAGGCAGAGGACAGCAATCCCTATGGCTTGGGGCTGGGCAGCACGCTCTATTGGCACGTGCTGTTCAAGCGCGAGGGCGTGGCCTTCTGGATGCATTTCCTGGAAAAATTCACCTCGCCCACGCCGGTGGCGCGCTATCCGCAAGGCCTGCCGGATGCTGAAGTGAGCAAGCTCATGCAGAGCCTGCGCGACCTGGTGCAGCGCGGCGTGCTGGCGGTGCCCATCGGCACGGAGCTTGACCTGCTGGAGGCCAAGCGGGCCGGCGAGGCCGGCTACGAGGCCTGGTGCAGATATTGGGACGAGCAGACGGCGGAGGTGGTGCTGGGCTCTACTCTGGGCACGAATGTCGGCAATGTCGGCAGCAAGGCCGCCGCCGAGACCCATGTGGAAGAGAGCGAGATCATCGCTGACGAGGATGCCGATCAGCTCGCCAACACCCTCAATGACCAGCTCATCCGCTGGATTGTCGAACTGAACTGGCCGGATGCCACGCCGCCTACAATCTGGTGGCCGCGGCCAAAAAATGCGCTGGCCGATGAGGAGGTGGAGACAGCCCGCGCCAAGCGCCGGCAGGAGCAGCTGGCGGCGCTGCGCCAGCTCAAGACGCTGGGCTGGCAGCCGAAGGACGAGGAGGCCCTGCTGGCCGAGGTAATGGATGCGGAGGTGGAGGCGGCTGCGCAGACACCTCCGCCAGATGTCGCCGGTCAGCGCGTCAGCGGATCGCTGGAGCATGCCGCCGCTGACGGGCCGCGTGATCCGGTGGTGGATCATCTCACGCAACAACTGGCCGAGCTGGCCGGCCCGCTGGTGGATGGCTGGGCCGATGCAGTGCGCCAGCGCCTGCAGGCCCATGCCGACGCTGGGGGCGACTGGCAGGGCGCGGCCAATGCGGCACTGTCGGCCTGGCAGAACATGGAAGTGGATCCCATGGGCCGCATCATGGGCGATGCGCTGGCGCTGGCCGAGCTGCAGGGGCGCGCCGAGGTCATCGAGGAGACCGGCGTCAATCCATGGGCCAAGCGCCACGGCTCAAAAAAAAAGCCCTGAGCCGGGAGGCCATTGCCCATGCGGATGCCGCGGCTGACGAGATCAGCCCCTTCCGCGAGGCCATCGAATTTCACCGGCAAAAGATTGACATCCCCACGCAGGCCTGGACGGACATCATGCACGAGGCGCACGATCGCGCCTTCGTGGTGGCCGGCGCCATGAAGGAGGCGCTGCTGGAAGACATCCACCAGGCCATGATCGAGGGCCTGCGCGGCGAGCTGTCCTTCGAGGGGTGGCTGGAGCGCTTCGACGAGATCGTTGCCCGCCACGGCTGGAGCTACCGCGGCGGGCGCGAGTGGCGCGCGCGGGTGATCTACGAGACCAACCTGCGCACCGCGCGCGCCGCCGGCAGATGGAAGCAGATGCGACACCCGGACACGCTGGCGGCATTCCCGTATTGGCGCTACGTGCACGCCTTCACCCGCGAGCCCAGCGAGCCGCGCAAGGAGCATGAGAGCTGGGACGGCCTGATCCTGCCGGCCACCGATCCGTGGTGGGAGACATATTATCCGCCCAATGGCTGGCGCTGTTCGTGCGGCGTGGAGGTGGTGACAGAGGCGGAGATGCGCCGGGAGAAGGGCCAGCCGGACATCGCGCCGAAGATCAGGTATCGCCAGGTGAAGGATCCTCACACCGGCGAGCTGGTGGACTATCCGGACGGAGTGGATTTCGGCTGGGCCTACGCCCCGGGCCGCACCTGGGCGCTGGGGCTGGTGCCAGCGCCGGTCGATCCGCCATTGAAGCGCCACGTGTGGAACGTCGCCGGCCTGCTGCGCAAGCCGGATGACCTGCCGCCGTTACAAGAGCTGGCAAGAGAGCCCTCGGCCCAGGCCAGAGACCTGGCGCGCGACGCCGATGGCAAGCTGAACAGACAGCTGCTGGATGACATCCGTGCACTGGTGCGCGCGCATGACCGGTGGTTGAAGGAGCATCCTGAGCGCCCCATCACCGAATGGGAGCGCTGGGAGGAATGGGATGCCGTAAATCGCAGGTATGTGGCCGAATTCTACCGGATGCTGCGCCAGCTCAGGCCGGATGTGAACGCCGACATCAACAGGGATGTGCTGGTCACGGATGCAGCAGGCACACCGATTGTCATCTCGGCAGATCTCTTTCGGGATGCGGGGGGCGACTGGAAGGCGCTCAAGCGTGAGCGCTGGCGCTACATGCATTTCATGGCCGCTGCCCTTCTAGACCCGGACGAGATATGGTTGTCCATCGACCCGGCAGCCGTGCGGGCTTTCGATGATCAGGAGCAGATGGGTGGCAGGAGCGTGATTGACCGGCGTTATCTCCGGTATTTCCCGGAAGTTGGTGTGTTCGCGGCCTATGAATGGAATTATCGCGTCTGGCTGGGTCAGACGATATTCCAGCCAAGCAGAAAAGGGCTGAATGAACGCCGTCAGGGGGCATTGCTTTACAGGAGGGAAAAGAATTAGGGGCGGGTGTAGGTGTTCACCGCCCCTGTGCTCATGAGCTTCTCTGGTCCAACCCACCGGACTACGTTCATGAGCGTGGGCAGTATAGGCTTCACGATGCTCAAGATCAAGTGGAACAGCGAGGAGCTTGAGGTGCGGCTGGGCAGGCTGCGGGTATCGCTGGAAGACCGGGCGGCGGCGCATCGCATCATGGGCGAGGTGCTGCTGCGCAACACGCAGCGCCGCTTCCGCCGCGAGGTGAGCCCGGAGGGCAAGCCCTGGCCGGCGCTGTCGCCGGTAACGCTGGCGACGCGGCGATCCAAGCGTGGCATCCTGCGCGACAGCGGCGAGCTGTTCGGCTCCATCCACATGCAG
>JAJRRZ010000178.1 GCA_024279045.1 Alphaproteobacteria bacterium | reverse complement strand
TCCTGTTCCGTCATTTGCGTGCTCATGGATGCCATCTCCCTTGCAGAAGGAATCAGATGGCATCCCATGAATCACATGTTCGCTTCCTTGGGAATCCTTCGCCGTCAATCTGAATCATTTCGTCCACACAACCTAGGGTCTTGACTACCCTGCTCGCCACATCATCTGGCCGGTTGACAGGCGCGCTGGTTCGCGATTTTCTGCGAGCCACCGATGAACCCTGCTTTGCTTTCAGGCGGGCCAAGCCATGAGTTACGATCTGCACGCACCCTACCCCGCCGGACGCCCACGCCGCCTGCGCCGCACGGACTTCTTGCGCCGCCTGGTGCGCGAGCATGATCTGACGGTGGATGACCTCATCTGGCCGCTGTTCGTCATCGACGGAGAAAAACGCCGCGAGCCGGTGCCCTCCATGCCGGGGGTGGAACGCTTCACCATCGACGAGTTGTTGCACACGGTGGAGGAAGCGGTCAACCTCGGCATTCCGGTGGTTTCGCTGTTTCCCAACACACCGGACGAGAAGCGCTCCGCGGATGCGGCGGAAGCCTTCAATCCGGACAATCTGGTGTGTCGCGCGGTGCGCGCCATCAGGCAGCGCTTCGGCGATGCCATCGGCGTGATGACCGATGTGGCGCTGGACCCCTACACCAGCCACGGGCAGGATGGACTGCTGGGCAGAAATGGCGAGATTCTCAATGACGAGACCATTGCCGCCCTGGTCAGGCAGGCGCTCAACCAGGCCGAAGCGGGTTGTGATATCCTCGGCCCCTCGGACATGATGGACGGGCGCGTGGGCGCCATTCGCGCCGCGCTGGAAGAAGCCGGGCTGCAACAGGTGCACATCATGGCCTACACGGCGAAATACGCCTCCGCCTTCTACGGGCCGTTTCGCGACGCGGTAGGCTCCGGCGCGCGGCTGACGGGCGACAAGCGCACCTACCAGATGGATCCGGCCAATGCCCGCGAGGCGCTGCGCGAGGCAGCCATGGACATTGCCGAAGGCGCGGATTCCATCATGGTGAAGCCCGGCATGCCCTATCTGGATATCGTGCGGCTGCTGAAGGAGCATTTCACGTGTCCGGTGTTCGCCTATCAGGTGTCGGGCGAATACGCCATGCTGAAAGCGGCTTGCGCCAACGGCTGGCTCGATGAACACAAGGTGGTGATGGAAAGCCTCCTGGCCTTCAAGCGCGCCGGGGCAGATGGCATTCTCACGTATTACGCAGCGGATGTGGCGCGCTGGCTGCGCGGAGAGCAGCGTGCCGACGGCTGATGAGCGAGCCGGGGCGGTGTCCGTTGCGCGAGCGCGACCAACCGGGGGCAACGACGGGAGGCATCATGACCAACTCGGGCAAGCATCATCGCAATCATCCCACCACCCGCTTCGCGGCGCGCTGGCTGGCGTTGGCGGTGCTGTTGCTGGCGCTGCTGGCCGCACCCCTGGCGCAGGCCTTCGACGGGCGGCTGCTGATGCCCATCCGCAAGAAGCCACCTGCGCTGGACTTTCTGCTGGAGGACCTGAACGGCAAGAGCTGGCAGCTCTCCGACCTGAAGGGCAAGGTGGTGGTCATCAATTTCTGGGCCGTTTCCTGTCCTGTGTGCCGGGTAGAGATGCCGACGCTGGAGAAGTTCTGGCAGAAAATGCACAAGGTGGACGTGCAGGTATTGACCATCCACGTTGGCCACACGGAGCAGGAAATTCGCGATTTCATCAAGGAGCTGGGACTGAAGCTGCCGGTGCTGCACGATCCGTCGAAGAAGATCTCGCGCTCGTGGGGAGTGTTCAATCTGCCGGTTACCTTCGTGCTGGATACCGAGGGCAAACTGGCCTACATCGCCTTTGGCGGTCGCAACTGGCTCAATCCATCCATCATCAACATGATCATGGCCCTGCGCCCGCCCCTTTGAACACGCCGATTGCTGTCCTGCTCAGCCCTGCCGTTTCCAGGCAGCAAGACATGTTGTTCAATGTTGTCATGCCGGCGCAGCGTTGGCGCCTTCAGGATTGAAGTGCAGCACGGTCGTCGAGCAGCGTATGGCGAGTGATCCCGGCTCCGTTGGGCATCGCAACAGCTTTTTTCTGTGGCTGGTCGTGAAGAAACACTTCGAGGCTGACAGCGTCGGCCACTAGGGTCTGGTCTCAATAAATGAGTGCTTCTCATGGGCATTTTGGCAAAACAGCAGCGGTTTTTCGTTCGCAGGCAATAGTTGGAGCTATTGGCAAGAACGAAAAACCGTCTGATATGAAGGCAAAATGCACATAGGCAGTGCTCAGGTATTGAGTCCAGACCCTAAACCTTCTTCCGACTGGCCACGGAGTCTGCGGAAATGCCCGCTTGACACATCGGAAGCGCACAAGTGCCGGGCTGCTGCCCTGTGTCCGGAAAGGATTCACACCGGCTTCAGCAGGGCGTGGCGCTTCTTGCCGAAGGACAGCTTGATCACGCCCTGTTCGTTCAGGCGCCGAGGCGTCAGCAGCAGCCGCTCATCCGCCACCTTCTCGTCGTTCACCCGCACCGCGCCGCCCTTCACCGCGCGGCGCGCCTCGCCATTGGATGCCGCCAGCCCGGCCAGCACCATGGCCCTGAGCAGGCCCAGCCCCTGTTCAAGCTCCGCAGCCGGCACCTCCACCGTCGGCAGGGCCTCGCCCAACCGGCCTTCCTCGAAGGTCTTGCGCGCGGTCTCTGCCGCGTCTTCCGCCGCCGCGCGGCCATGCACCATGGCCGTGGCCTCCGTTGCCAGCACCTTTTTCGCCTCGTTGATCTCCGCGCCCCGCAGAGCCTCCAGCCGGGCGATCTCGTCCAGCGGCAGGGTGGTGAACAGCTTCAGGAAGCGCCCGACATCGGCATCTTCCACGTTGCGCCAGTATTGCCAGTATTCGTAGGGGCTGAGCAGCTCGGCATCGAGCCATACCGCGCCGGAGGCCGTCTTGCCCATCTTCGCGCCCGAAGCGGTGGTCAGCAGCGGCGCGGTCAGGGCAAAGGCCTCGCCACCCTCCACGCGGCGAATCAGCTCCATGCCGTTGACGATGTTGCCCCACTGATCGGAGCCGCCCATCTGCAGCACGCATTTCTCGCGCCGATACAGCTCCAGGAAATCGTAGGCCTGCAGGATCATGTAGTTGAATTCCAGAAAGGTCAGCGGCTGCTCGCGCTCCAGGCGCCGCTTCACCGACTCGAAGGTGAGCATGCGGTTGATGGTGAAATGCCGTCCGTAATCGCGCAGGAAGGGAATGTATTGCAACTCGTCCAGCCATTCGGCGTTGTTCATCATCAACGCATCGGTCGGCCCGCTGCCAAATTTCAGAAACCTGTCGAATATCTTGCGAATGCCATTTATGTTTGTGTTGATTTCCTCTTCCGACAGCAGCTTGCGCGACTCGTCCTTGCCGGACGGATCGCCCACCTTTGTCGTGCCGCCGCCCATCAGCACGATGGGCCTGTGGCCGGTCTGCTGCATCCAGTAGAGCATCATGATGGGCAGCAGCGACCCGGCATGCAGGCTCCTTGCCGTGGCGTCGAAGCCAATGTAGCCGGTAATGCGCCCGCTGGCTGCCTTCTCGTCCAGCAATTCCGGCTCGGAGACCTGGTGAATGAAGCCGCGCTCGCGGAGCACGCGCAGAAAGTCCGATCTGTATGGCATGTTGCGTGATTTTCCCCTAGATGAAGGAGTCAAGGATGGTTGCGCATGACATGCGCCAATAACACGAGGCAGGCATGGGGGAAAAGAACGATAACGACATCGTCGCCAATGCACCCCTGATGGGGCTTGACGACAACGAGGCCTGCGTTGTGCTGGGGCTGATGAGCGGCACCAGCGGCGATGGCATCGATGCCGCCGTGCTGCATGCCGACGGCGTGGCACAGGCGCAGGTGCTGGGCCACTTCCACAAGCCCCATGACGAGGATGTCCGCGCCCTGTTGCGGCAGGCCTGCAAGGATGCCGCGGAAGGGTTGAAGAGTGGCGCCATTGGCGATCGTTACGATCGCCCCGGTTGCCTGGAAGAGGTGGAAGAGCTGATCACCCGCCTGCATGCCGAATTCGCCCGTGACGTGATGGCGGAAATGCGGAGCCGTGGCCAGCCGGTGCGGCTGGTGGGCTTTCACGGCCACACGGTGCTGCACGCGCCGCAGCGCGGCATTACCATTCAGCTGGGCGATGGCGATGCGCTGGCCCAGGAGCTGGGCGAGACCGTGGTGTGGGACATGCGCGCCAATGACATGGAGCACGGCGGTCAGGGCGCACCGCTGGCTCCGGCCTGGCATGTGCAGCTGGCCCGCCGCCTGCCCATGCGCCCGGTGATGTTCGTCAACATCGGCGGCGTCGCCAACGTTACCTGGATCGGCGGCGATGACGAGCCGCCGCATGCCTTCGACACCGGCCCCGGCAATGCGCTGATGGATGATCTGGTGCGCGCCCGCACCGGCCTGACGCATGACGAGAATGGCGCGCTGGCGGCGAAAGGCACGGTGAACGAGGACGCCTTGCACGCCCTGCTGGCGCAGGCGCCATTGCATGCCGCACCACCGCGCAGCTTCGATCGCGACACCTTCAGCGCCGAGCCGGTGGACAACCTCTCCACGGAAGATGCATTGGCCACCCTGTGCCGCTTTACCGCTCACACCATCGCCCGTGCCAGCGACTGGCTGCCAGGCACGCCGGAAATGTGGATTGTCTGCGGCGGTGGACGGCACAACCGCACGCTGATGCGCATGTTGGCCGAGGAAGTCGATGCACCGATGGCCCCGGCGGAAGCGCTGGAGCTGGATGGCGATCACATGGAGGCTCAGGCCTGGGCCTGGCTGGCGGTGCGGGCACTGAAGCGTCTGCCGCTCACCTGGCCCACTACCACCGGCGTGGACAAGCCACGCTCTGGCGGTTTCGTTTCCATGCCGCGCACCGCCATTCCGCTGCTGCCGTGAGCGCCCCCATGACGAGCATCACGCCATGACCCCGGAGACCATCCGCCAGGCCGCCAATCAGCCCGATCCTCCCGATCATCCGCGGCATCGCAGCCTGCGCCTGCGCGTGCGTTCGGTGCTGGAACATCCGCACACGAAGGCCGGGTGGCGCTTTGCCCTGTTCATCCAGGCGCTGATCATTCTCTCGCTCATCGCCATTTCGCTGGAAACCCTGCCCTCCCTGCCCGGCTGGGCGCACGGGCTGTTTCAGGCCTTCGAATGGTTCGTGATGATTGTCTTCACCGCCGAATATCTGGCCCGGCTGTGGAGCACCGCCCATCCCTGGCGCTACGCCACGTCATTCTACGGACTGGTGGATCTGGCCGTGATCGCGCCGTTCTGGCTGCTTGGCACCGACCTGCGCGAGATCCGCGGGCTGATGCTGCTGCGGCTGATCCGCGTGTTCAAGATGGCGCGTTATGCCCGCTCGCTGCGCCATTTCCGCCTGGCCTGGCAACTGGTGAAGGACGATGTCGTTGCCTTTGCGGCGGTGGTGGCGCTGTTCACCTATCTTGCAGCGCTGGGCATATGGCAGTTCGAGCATGCTGCCCAGCCGGAGAAATATGCCACCGTGTTCGATGCCCTGTGGTGGGCCGTCATCACGCTCACTACCGTGGGCTATGGCGACATCTACCCCATCACCTTCGGCGGGCGTGTCTTCACCATCATCATCGTGCTGCTGGGGCTTGGCCTGGTGGCAGTGCCGTCGGGCCTGCTGGCCTCGGCCTTTCAGGAGATTCGCCGCCGCGAGCGCGAACGCCGCCTGCGCCAGAGCCGCTGGCACACGGAAAAACCGGAAGATCAATAAAACCAGCACGTTTTCAACACCCTGCAACGGGCATTGCGCGCCGTGCGCAAAATTGCCCCGGCACATGCATTCTGCTAGCTTGCGGGCAACTTTCAGCGGATTGATTCCGTGCCTGTTTCATGCACATTCGCCCCGCCGGCCAGCGCGCCGCGCCGGGCACAACCGGGGACGACACCTTGACCGACCAGGAACATCAGCAGCCGCCGTCAGGCGATGGCGATATCCATCCCATCGCCATCGAGGAGGAGATGAAGCGCTCCTACCTCGACTATGCCATGAGCGTGATCGTGGCGCGCGCCCTGCCCGACGTGCGCGACGGGCTGAAGCCGGTGCACCGGCGCATTCTCTACTCGATGCACGAGAACGGCTACCTGTGGAACCGGCCCTACCGCAAGTCGGCCCGCGTGGTGGGCGATGTCATCGGTAAATATCACCCGCATGGCGATCAGGCCGTCTATGACGCACTGGTGCGCCTGGCGCAGGATTTCTCCATGCGCCTGCCGTTGCTCGACGGCCAGGGCAATTTCGGCTCCGTCGATGGCGACCCGCCGGCGGCCATGCGCTACACCGAAACACGCCTGGCGCCGGTGGCGCGCTTCCTGCTGGAGGACATCGACAAGGACACGGTGGACTTCGTGCCCAACTACGACGGCTCGGAGCGCGAGCCTGTCGTATTGCCCGCACGCTTTCCCAACCTGCTGGTCAACGGCGCCGGCGGCATTGCCGTGGGCATGGCCACCAACATGGCACCGCACAACCTCGGCGAGGTCATCGACGCCACGAAAGCGCTCATTGACAATCCGGACATTTCCATCGACGAGCTGATGCAGCATCTGCCCGGCCCGGACTTCCCCACCGGGGGCATCATTCTGGGGCACAAGGGCATTCACGATGCCTATCACACGGGCCGCGGCTCCATCACCATCCGTGGGCGCGCCTCCATCGAGGAAATCCGCAAGGACCGCCACGCCATCATCATCACCGAAATCCCCTACCAGGTGAACAAGGCGGCGATGGTGGAGAAGATTGCCGACCTGGTGAAGGAAAAGCGCATCGAGGGCATTGCCGACATCCGCGACGAATCCGACCGCCACGGCATGCGCGTAGTGGTGGAGCTGAAGCGCGATGCCACGCCCGACGTGGTGCTCAACCAGCTCTACCGATACACGCCTCTGCAAACCACCTTCGGCGTGAACAACGTCGCACTGGTTGGCGGCAGGCCGGAAACGCTGAACCTGAAGCAGTTGCTGGAGCAATTCCTGCGTTTCCGCGAGGAGGTCATCACCCGTCGCACCCGCCATCTGCTGGCCAAGGCGCGCGACCGCGCCCATGTGCTGGTGGGCCTGGCCATTGCCGTTGCCAATATCGACGAGGTCATCCGCATCATTCGCGCCGCGCCCAATCCGGAGGCTGCGCGCGAACAGCTCATGGCGCGCGACTGGCCGGTCGGCGACATGCTGGGCTACATCCGGCTGATCGACGATCCGCGCGTGATCATCAACGACGATGACACCTGCCGCCTCACCGAGGTGCAGGCCCGCGCCATCCTCGACTTGCGCCTGCACCGGCTCACCGCCCTGGGGCGTGAGGAAATCGGCGGACAGTTGCAGAAACTGGCCGACGAGATCGCCGACTATCTCGACATCCTGCGTTCGCGCCAGCGCGTGCTGGACATCATCGTGAACGAGCTGGACGAGATCCGCGAGGCCCACGCCGATGCGCGGCGCACGGAGATCTCCGACGCGCTGGGCGATGTCGATGACGAATCGCTCATCGCACGGGAGGACATGGTGGTAACCATCACCCATCGCGGCTACATCAAGCGCGTGCCGCTGGCCACCTACCGCGCCCAGCGCCGCGGTGGCAAGGGCCGCGCCGGCGTGAAGACGCGCGAGGAGGATTTCGTTACCCGCCTGTTCGTGGCCAATACCCACACGCCGCTGGTGTTCTTCACCTCGCGTGGCATGGCCTATCAACTGAAGGTCTATCGCCTGCCCCCTGCCGCGCCCGCCGCGCGTGGCACGCCCATCGTCAACTTGCTGCCATTGCAACAGGGCGAAACCATCACCTCCGTGCTGCCCCTGCCGGAAGACGAGGAGAAATGGGGCGAACTGGACGTGATGTTTGCCACCACCTCGGGCAACGTGCGGCGCAATCGCCTGTCCGACTTCACCGGCATCAAGCGCAATGGCAAGATCGCCATGAAGCTGGATGAAGACGATGCCATCCTCGACGTGGCCATCTGCACCGAAGACGACGACATCCTGCTGACCACCGCCGCCGGGCAGGCCATCCGCTTTCCGGTAACGGCCATCCGCGTCTTCGCCGGGCGCAGCTCCACCGGTGTGCGTGGCATTTCGCTGGCCGAGGGAGACCGTGTCATCTCCATGGCCGTGGTGAGGCATTTCGACATCACCCCGGAAGAGCGCGATGCATACTTCCGCGCAAAGCGCGCAGAGAGGGGCGAAGGCAGCGACAGCCCCGCAGCCCCGGAACAACCGCTCTCGCCCGAACGCTTCGCCGAGATCGAGGCAGCCGAACAGCTCATCCTCACCCTGTCCGAGCGCGGCTACGGCAAGCGCAGCTCATCGCACGAGTTCCGCACCACCGCGCGTGGCGGCAAGGGCATCACGGCGATGAAGCTGAGCGGCAAGACCGGCAATCTGGTGGCCACTTTCCCGGTGGAGGATGGCGACCAGATCATGCTGGTAACCGACAAGGGCAAGCTCATCCGCACCAACGTGAACGAAATCCGCATCGCCGGGCGCGCAACGCAAGGGGTGATCGTCTTTCGCACCGAGGAGGACGAACGCGTGGTGTCCGCCGAGCGCATCTCCGAGCCTCAGGACGACGGCGAAGAAGAGGAGAACGGCTCGGCGGATGTGCAGGCCGACGCAGGGAACGCGGTGGGAGATGGTGGGGATGAGTGACAGGCGCATCGG
>JAJRRZ010000177.1 GCA_024279045.1 Alphaproteobacteria bacterium | reverse complement strand
TGCTGGATGCGCTCGGTGTTCAGCACCACGCGCTCCGGGTGATCCTTCGGCAGCAGCGGGTTGTAGGTGCCCACCTTCTCGATGAACCGGCCATCGCGCGGTGCGGTGTTTTCCGCCACCACGATGCGATAGAACGGGCGCTTCCTGGCGCCGCCGCGGGCCAGTCGAATACGCAGTGCCATGTGTCGTGTCTCCTCTTTCTGGCGTTGATTGCGTTCGTGGTTGTTCGTGATTTCGTCGAATTCTTCGTGGTCAATGGTTCAGCGGCGCTTGCGGCCCTTGCCCTTGCCGCGCCCGCCGGGCAGGCCGCCCAGCCCCGGCAGCCCTCCGCCAAGGCCGGGCAGGCCACCGCTACCCAGACCGGGCAGGCCGCCCATGCCACCCATGCCACCCAGACCGCCCGGCGGCAGTGCCGGGACATCGCCAGCCGCACCGCCCTTGCCGTCCTGCATGGCCTTGGCCATGTCGCGCAGCTCCGGCGGCAGGGAGGCCGGGTCCATGCCCGCCAGCTCGGCCTGCAACTTTTCCAGCTCCGCCTCCGACGGACCTGCGCGCCCGCCGCCCATGCCGAACATCCTGCCCAGCATGCCGCCGCCGCCCTTGCCCATCTTCTTCATCATCACGGCCATCTGCTTGTGCATCTTCAGCAGCTTGTTGACATCCTGCACCGAGGTGCCGGAGCCGGCGGCGATGCGCTTCTTGCGCGAAGCGTTGATGATTTTCGGAAAGGTGCGCTCCTTGCGGGTCATGGAGTTGATGATGGCAAGCTGGCGCTTGAACACCATCTCGTCCAGATCCACCCCTTCGAGCTGCTTTCTGATCTTGCCCATGCCCGGCAACATGGAAAGGATGCTCTGCATGCCGCCGAGCTTCTGCATCTGCTTCAGTTGTTCGGCCAGGTCATCCAGCGTGAAGGCGCCCTTCTTCATGCGCTCGGCAATCTTGCGCGCCTTCTCCTCGTCGATGGTCTTGGCCGCCTTCTCCACCAGCGAGACGACATCGCCCATGCCGAGGATGCGATCGGCAATGCGGCTGGGGTGGAAGGCCTCCATGTCGCCCAGCTTCTCGCCGGTGCCGATGAGCTTGATGGGCTTGCCGGTTACCGCGCGCATGGACAGCGCCGCACCGCCGCGCCCGTCGCCATCGACGCGGGTGAGCACGATGCCGGTGATGCCCACCGCCTCGTCGAAGCTCTGGGCCAGGTTCACGGCATCCTGGCCGGTCAGCGCATCGGCCACCAGCAGGGTTTCGGCAGATTCGGCCACCGCGCGAATGGCCTTCACCTCGTCCATCAGCTCTTCGTCGATGTGCAGGCGTCCGGCGGTGTCGAGGATGAGCACGTCATATCCGCCACTGCGCGCCTCCTTCAGTGCGCGCTCGGCAATCTGCACCGGCGTCTCGTCCTCGACGATGGGCAGCGAATCCACGCCGATCTGTTGCGCCAGCGTGGCCAGTTGCTCGCGCGCCGCAGGGCGATAGGTGTCCAGCGAGGCCAGCAGCACCTTCTTGCGGGCGTTTTCGGTGAGCCAGTTGGCGATCTTGGCGGAAGTGGTGGTCTTGCCCGAGCCTTGCAGGCCGACCATCAGGATGACGTTGGGCGGTTCGCCATCGACGCGCAGCGGCGCATGCTCGCCCAGCATGTCCACCAGCGCGTCGTGGACGATCTTGATGACCATCTGCCCCGGTTGCACGGAGCGGATGACCTCCTGGCCGACAGCCTTTTCGCGCACCTGTTCGACGAAGGAGCGCACCACCGGCAAGGCCACATCGGCCTCGATCAGCGCGCGGCGCACCTCGCGCATGGCGGCGTCCACGTCCTTTTCCGACAGCACACCGCGCCTGGTGAGCTTGTCGAAGATGCCGGAAAGGCGCTCCTGCAGGGTGTCGAACATGTTCGGCCTCGCTATCCGTTGGCGTTTTCCATCACCGCCTCAATGTGGCATGCCTTGCCGCCATGCGCTAGGCAAGGCGGAAGGCCAAGGCAAGCCGGCAACACAAACAACGTTTGCGCCCGCGGGCGAACCCTCGCTGACGGGCGGCGACCCTCCCGCCTCCCGGCTCCGTGCTGATGCAGCTCGGTGGAGCCATGTGCGGGACAGCCAGGCATTCTCGCATGCCTGTATGGAAAACTGCTGTCATTTACGCCATTGTGCGGAGCAGGTCAAACACTTTGGAGTATCTGCAAGCCATGGCCATGCCCGATGATGCCCGCCGCGAGGATATTGCCGACGAAACCCGTCGCCGTTTCGCCGAAGAGATGCGGCGCACCGGCCAGCAGGCGGAAAAGCTCACCGGCGGTGCCGGGCTGCCCGGCGATGATGCGCATGCACCGCGCGAGGAGTTCGACGACTGGCCGGAGCGCTGGGGGCCGCGCGTGGGCCGCGCGCTGGGTTATGCCTTTGCCGCCTGGCTGCTGTGGCACCTGCTGAGCACCTATGTGCTGAATTGATGGTCTGTCCCCCCGCCAATCTGCGTTGGCAAAAATCAGAAGCCACAACGTGGCCCGAGGCTCCAGCCAATGTGGTGCTGATGGAAAAGCGTAGTCATTGCCCCTATCAATCTGCGTTGGCAAAAGTCAGAAGCCACAACGTGGCCCGAGGTTCCAGCCAATGCGGAGTTGATGGATAGGCGCAGTGATTGCCCCCACCAATCTACGTTGGCAAAAGTCAGAAGCCACAATGTGGCTGGGGTCAGGGCTGGAAGGTGGCGGTGATGTCCTCGATCCGTCGTTGTGCATCGGCTGGCGCCTGGGGCAGCGCATCCGCCATGCGGCGGGTGGCCTGCCAGACGATGCCGGTGGCAAGTTCCGGCGCGGCCAGCACCTGGGCGATGGCCTCCTGCACGGAGGA
>JAJRRZ010000176.1 GCA_024279045.1 Alphaproteobacteria bacterium | reverse complement strand
GCCGCCACCAGCTCTTCGTAAAGACTCGTCGCCAGCGCCAGCTTGGCCAGCGAAGACGCCCCCGTTAGCAACTCTTCCAGCATGGGCCGCACCCGCGCCCAGGCGCCGGCGTGGGCATCCATCCACTCGTCCACCGCCACGCTGGCGTCCTCCGTCCCACTGGCGCAGGCCGCCACCGTCAGCCGCACATGCAGCGTGGTGAGCCTGTCCACCAGCCGCGTGGCCGCCAGCCGCTCATCATGGGTGGCCAGTTGCAACCGCCGCGCCGCCATGATCACCGCGCTCAGCCGCAACTTCTGGCCGACGCGGAAATACACCTTCGCCACCCGCGCCAGCTCGCCCCCCACCCGCCGATGCGCCAGGGCAATATCCAGCCCACGCAGCAGGTAAGGCAGGCGCGCCAGCCGCCGCGCCAGCTTTTCCGGCAGCCCCATGCCGCGAAACTCTTCCCGCCGGATGCGCAGCCGTTGCCGCGCGTGCGTGGTGGCCACCTTGCCCAGCGCGCCGTCAAGCCAGCCGATGACCGGCTGATACCGCTGCAGCAGGGCGGCAATATCCTCCTCCAGCGCGTCATGGCGCAGCAGCCACAGGCAGGCGCGGCGCAGCGCGTGTTGCAGGTTGATCCGCAGGCGCAGTTGATCTGCTCCCTTCAGGCGCGCATTGAGCGTTTCCACTGCGTGCCCCAGGGCCATCAGGTCGAACAGCTCCACCGCCACCGCGAAAGCCGTGGCAACATCACGCACGCTGCGCCCGGTTTCTTCCACCAGCCGCGTAACGAAAGCCGGGCCACCGAGGTTGATCATGGCGTTGCCCAGCCGGTTGGCGATGATCTCGCGGCGCAGCGCATGGTGGGCGATATCCGCGCCGAACTCCTCCACCATGCGCGGCGGAAAATAGCCGCGCAGCCAGCCATCCAGCCCGGCATCGTCCACCACGCCGCAGTCCAGCAGATCATCGAACAGCACGATCTTCGCCCACGACATCAGCACCGCCGTTTCCGGTCTGCTCAGACCCTGCCCGGCATCCAGCCGCGCCTGCATTCCACCATCATCCGGCAGATCCTCCAGTTGCCGGTTCAGCACACCACGCCGCTCCAGCGCCTGCATCAGCCGCTGCAACTCCTGCGCCTCGCGCGCGCCCTGCGCCACACTGGTGGAAATGCACACATGCTGCGCATGGTTGTTGCCCAGCACGATGCCCGCCACGTCCTCTTCCATCGCCACCAGCAGCGCATCGCGCGCCGGGCGCGTCAACCGGCCATCATGCAGTGCACCGGCCAGGGCGATCTTGATGTTCACCTCCACATCGGAGGTGTTCACTCCGGCGGAATTGTCGATGGCGTCCATGTTCACCCGCCCGCCGGCCAACGCGAAGGCAATGCGCGCCTTCTGCGTCATGCCCAGGTTCGCGCCCTCGCCCACCACCTTCACCCGCAATTCCTCCGCGCTGATGCGAATGGCGTCATTGGCCGGATCGCCCACATCCGCATCGCGCTCCCGCGCGGCACGCACGAAGGTGCCGATACCGCCGAAGAACAGCAGATCGGCCTGCATCTTCAGAATGGCGCGGATCAACTCGTTCGGCGTCAGGGCATCGGCCTGCACATCCAGCAGTGCCTTTATTTGCGGCGTCAGGGGGATGGACTTCGCCTTGCGCGAGAACACGCCGCCACCTTCGGAAATCTTCGCGCGGTCGTAGTCCTGCCAACTGGAACGCGCCAGCCCGAACAGGCGCTTGCGCTCCGCATGGGCGGCTTCGATGTCCGGGTCCGGGTCGATGAAGATGTCGCGATGATCAAATGCTGCCAGCAGGCGGATATTGGGCTGGATGAGCATGCCATTGCCGAACACGTCGCCGGACATGTCGCCCACGCCGATGACAGAGATGGAATGCTTGTCGATGTCGATATCCATCTCCCGGAAATGCTGACGCACGCACACCCACGCACCGCGCGCGGTGATGCCCATCTTCTTGTGATCGTATCCGGCGGAGCCGCCGGAGGCGAAGGCGTCGTCCAGCCAGAAGCCGCGCGCGCGGGCCAGCGCGTTGGCGGTGTCGGAAAAGGTCGCCGTGCCCTTGTCTGCCGCCACCACCAGGTAAGGATCATCGCCATCCAGCCGCACCACCTTTTGCGGCGGTTGCACGCGCCCCTCGACGATGTTGTCGGTGATGTCCAGCAGCGCGCCGATGAAGCGTCGGTAGGCCGCCTCGCCCTGCGCCTTCAGCGCCGCGCGATCCGCCGCAGCGCGGCGCACCACGAAGCCACCCTTCGCGCCCACCGGCACGATGACCGCGTTCTTCACCGTCTGTGCCTTCATCAGGCCAAGGATCTCGGTGCGGAAGTCCTGAGGCCGGTCGGAGAAGCGAATGCCGCCGCGCGCAATCGGCCCGCCGCGCAGGTGCACCGCCTCCAGCGCAGGATCGTGCACGAACACCTCCGCCCATGGCTTCGGCTCCGGCACGAAATCCAGCCGTTGCGTGGCCAGCTTGAAGACAAAGGGCCGCCTCTCCCCCTCTGCCAGCGTCTCCGGCTGCCAGAAGTTGGTGCGCGTCATGGCCAGCAGCACCTGCCCGAACATGCGCAGGATGCGGTCTTCGTCCAGCGATGGCACCTTCGCCAGCGCGGTCAGCACTTCCCGCCACAGGGCCTGCGCCCGCTTGCGCCGCGATTTCGCGCCATTGCGCCCCGGCGCGAACAGCGCCTTGAACATCTCCACCAGCCTGCGCGCCAGCGACGCATGGCGGCGCAGTGTGTCGGCCATGTAGCCCAGCGTGTAGTGCGCGCCTGCCTGGCGCAGCCAACGGCCCACCGCGCGCAGCACCATCACCTCGCGCCAGTTCAGCCCGGCGGCAATGATCAGCGCATTGAAGCGGTCATCATCGGCGCGCCCGTTCCACACCGCCAGAAAGCCTTCCTCCAGCAGCGCACCGACCTTCTCCAGCTCCAGCGGCGCATCATCGGCGGGGCGCAGCAGCATTTCGTGCACGAACACCGCGCGCCGTTCTTCGTCGTGGCTGCCGCGCTGGATGGTGAAGGTGCGCTCCTCCACCGCGTGCAGCCCCATGTTGGCCAGCACCGGCACGCGTGCGGAAAGCGCCACCGCCTCGTCGAAGTGATACAGCTTCAGCCGCACCGTCCCGGCATCATCGCCATGCGCGCGATACAGCGCCACCGCCACCCGCTGGCTGCCTTGCAGCCCTTCCAGCATGTCGATATCGCGCAGCGCCGTGCGCGGGCTGAAGGCCTCCTTGTAACCCTCCGAGAAGGCATCGCGATACAGCGGCCAGAGCTGTTCCGCCCGCTGCGCGCCAAGGGCAGACTGCATGTCGGCCAGCAGGCGCTCCTCCCACGTGCGCACGATATCCAGCAATTGCGTGTTCAGCCGCTGCGCATCCACATCCACCCAGCTGTCCGGTTGCAGCAGTTGCAGGCGGAAGTGCACCCGCACCTGCGCATGCTCGCCAAAGGTGGGCGTGAAGCTCACCACCCGCGCGCCCAGCGCCGTTTCCAGCAGTTCGCCCACCTGCTCGCGCAGTTGCGAGCTGAAACGCTCGCGCGGGATGAAGGCAAAGGCGGAAACGAACAACGGCGAACAGCCGCGCCACAACAACAGCCGCGGGCGTGGGCGCTCCTGCACGCGCAGCACTTCCAGCGCCAGCTCCGCCAGCGCCTGCGCATCCAGCTCGAACAGGTCATCGCGCGGAAACGTCTCCAGGATGTTCAGCAGCGCCTTGCCGCGATGGCTACCCGGCATCACCCCGGAATGGCGCATTGCCCGCATCACCTTGCGGCGCAGCAGCGGAATGTCCTGCGCGGCGCGCACGTAGGCCCCGGCAGTAAACAGCCCCAGCAGGCGCAATTCGCCCACTTCCCGCCCGGCCACATCGTGGCGCCGCACGATGATCAGATCCATCGGCGCGCGCCGGTGCACCCGCGAGATGGCCGCCGACTTGGTAATCAGCAGCGGCGTGTCCGCCCCCGCCGGCAGGCATGGCGTTAGGCAGGCGCAGTCCGGACATGGCGCACCGGAAAGCTCGTCCAGCGCCTGCTTGCGCAACAGCCCCAGCCCCGCCCCGTCGGGCTGCAACACACTATCCTCGCCGCGCTTCAGCATCCGCGCGCCGAGAAACACGAAATGCTCCTCCGCCAGCCATTGCAGGAAGGCCAGCATCTCCGTCAGTTCCGACACCGGCACCGGCGGCGGCAGTTCCTGCCAGACGTCGATCATGTGCTCCAGCCGCTGGCGCATGGCGGGCCAGTCCAGCACCACGTCGTGCACCTCGGCGAGGATGTCGCGCACCTCGGCTTTCAGCACGCGCGCCTGTTGCTCCGTCAGCGGATCCACCAGCAGCACAATCAGACTCTCCGCCCGCGCCTGCGCCCGTTCCGCCAGTTGCGCGCGCCGCTCGATGCTTAGCAATTCACCGTGGATGTCGCGCAGCACATGCAGAATGGGATGCAGCAGCAGCCGCACGCCGATGCCCCGCGCACCGAGATGGTTGAGCAGCGAATCCACCAGGAACGGCATGTCGTCGTTGAGCGTCAGCAGCGCCGTCTGCCCGGCCAGACCGGCTGACGCATGACCACGGGTCAGGCGGCGCACATGCACCTTTGCCCGCCCTGGCAAGCGCTTCTGAAGCAGTTGCAGCGCCTGTTCGGCCAGCCAGCGCCGTGCCGGGGCGTTCAGCAGGGCGAGATCTTCTTCCGCCGCTTCGGCGAACAACCGCTCCTGCAGCGCTGCCAGCAGTTCCGCCGGCGCTTGCCGTGTGGTGGTGGGGGGAGGCATCTTGCCGTTGCTCGGCATGGTCGGGCCTCGGAGTGGATGCATCGGCGCGGCACGGGAATACCATGCCATTGGCTAGGGTCTGGTCTCAATAAATGAGTGCTTCTCATGGGCATTTTGGCAAGATAGCAGCGGTTTTTCGTTCGCAGGCAATAGTGGAACTATTGGCAAGAACGAAAAACCGTCTGATATGAAGCCAAAATGCACATGGGGAGTGCTCAAGCTTTGAGTCCAGACCCTGGTATTGTGCCACACCCGGGCGCTCACGCAAGGGCAAATCGCGCCAGCACAGGAACGTGATCGGAAGGCCGCGGCCAGCCGCGTGTCTCGCGCGCAACCGCTACGTCATCCAGGCGGGCGGCCAGCTCCGGCGTGGCCCAGATGTGATCCAGCCGCCGCCCGCGGTCATGCGCCTGCCAGTCTGTCCCGCCGCGGTAGCTCCACCAGGTGAACACCTTGCGCGGCGCGGGCCAGTGCCGGCGCACCACGTCTTCCATGCCGGCAATGGCGCGGATTTCCTCCAGCCGCTGGGTTTCCGCCGGGGTATGGGTAACCACCCGCAACAGCTTGCGGTGATCCCACACATCCTCCGGCAGCGGCGCAACGTTCAGATCTCCCGTCAGCACCACCGGCATGCCCTTTTGCGCCGCGCTGTCCACGCGCTGGCGCAGCCAGTTGCGCATCTCGTCGAGGAAGGCCAGCTTGTGGGCGAATTTCGGGTTGCGGTCGGCATCGGGCACATCACCCCCGGCGGGCACATAGAGCGAATGGATCTCCACCCCGGCAATGCGCGCCATCACATGGCGGGCATCGTCCTCGCCACAGAAATGATGCCTGCCGCGCGCCTCGATGGGCAGGCGCGAGACAATGGCCACCCCGGCATGGATCTTGCGCCCGGCCACGAGCTGATGCTCATAGCCCAGCTCGGCAAGGCTGGCGGCGGGAAAGGCATCGACCACGCAGCGCGTCTCCTGCAGGCACAATACATCCGGCCCATAGGCGCGCAGAAAGGCCAGCACCTGATCGCAGCGCAGGCGCACGGAGTTGATGTTCCAGGTGGCTATGGTCAGGGAAGAAGCAGCGGACATGCACCATCACCCTTCGCGCACGAAACTCCCCACCGCCACCGCCGAAAAGCGCCAGTCCTGCCCCGGCCTGACAAGCCTGACGACAGGGGACAACAGGGATAGACACCGCCGGCGCTTGGCGCACGCCCGCATCATCGGCGGCAAATCATGCCTTGCGCCAGGCTCAGGACTCATGAAGAGGCATGGCAAATGACGCAGATGCCGTGCAAATTTATGGGTCCTGAGCCTAACGACGTTTCAGCTTGTCCAGCTCCGCCTCCAGCGCCGCCACGCGCTCCTTCAGCTCCGCGTTTTCCTGCCGCGCGCGCGAGGCCATCTCCTTCACCACCTCGAATTCCTCGCGCTTTACCAGCTCCATGTCGGAAACCAGCCGGTCGAGCTGGCTCTTGATCAACCCGTCGATCTCCTCGCGCAGGCCCTGCGCCATGCCCGCCGCGCCAGACAGCAGCTTGGCCACCTCGTCGAAAATCTTCGTGCTTGAGGAACTCATCTTTACTGCTCCCGATACATTCCGATGCCGTCAGGATGAAGATATGCCACCCGTGCCCCACAAACAAGCCATCCACCTGTCTCGACGCCTCTGCACTCCTGCATCACCAGATACCGGCATGCCCCCAAACGAACTTGTGTGCCAAACGCTCTTGACCCCGCCTGCGCTTTGCGCCACCCCGATACCATGATGACTTATCTTGCAGCGATACCCTTTCCCGCCATCGATCCGGTGGCCATTCACATCGGCCCGCTGGCCATCCGCTGGTATGCACTGGCCTATATTGCCGGGCTGCTGCTGGCCTTGCTTTACGCCAGGTGGATCCTGCGGCGCGAGCGCTTCTTCGCGCCGGGCAAGCCCTTCATGCAACCGGAAGACATGGACGATTTCCTGCTGTGGGCCATGCTCGGTGTGGTGGTTGGCGGGCGGCTGGGCTACGTGCTGTTCTACGCGCCGCAGTTCTACCTGCACAATCCGGCGGCCATCTTCGCCGTATGGCGCGGCGGCATGTCGTTTCATGGCGGTTTCCTGGGCGTGCTGCTGGCCACATGGGCTTTTGCCCGCCGCCGCGGCATTCCCTTCCTGCGCCTGCTGGACATCACCGCCGCGGCCACGCCCATCGGCCTGTTCCTGGGCCGCATCGCCAATTTCATCAATGCCGAGCTGTGGGGGCGAACAACCGACATGCCATGGGGAGTGGTCTTTCCCGGCGCCGGCCCTCTGCCGCGCCACCCCAGCCAGCTATACGAAGCCGTGCTGGAAGGCATTGTGCTGTTCATCGTGCTGCATGTGATGCTGCGCCGTGGCGCGCTGCGCCGCCCCGGCCTGCTGGCGGGAGTCTTCACGGCGGGTTATGGCTTGGCCCGCTTCCTCGTGGAATTCTTCCGCGAACCGGACAGGCACATCGGCTACCTCGTTGGTGGATGGCTGACAATGGGCATGCTGCTCTCCCTGCCGCTGATAGCGCTGGGAAGCTGGCTCGTGTGGCGTGCGCTGCGCTATCCTCCGGCCAGCGCCACAAGCGCTGCCTGAGGCGAGGGGCATCACCATGACCGAGCCAAACGGCACACGCCTGGAAGGCCTGCTGCGCCGACACATCGCACGCAAAGGCGGTATCGGCATTGCTGAATACATGACACACTGCCTCGCCCACCCCGAATACGGCTACTACACCACGCAGCAACCCCTGGGCGAAGACGGCGACTTCATCACCGCGCCGGAAGCCTCGCAGATTTTCGGCGAACTGCTGGGCATCTGGGCCATCGCCTGTTGGCGGCACATGGGCAGCCCCGCCCGCATCAACCTGATGGAGCTTGGCCCCGGGCGCGGCCTGTTGATGAGCGACCTGCTGCGCGCCGCCGCCGTGCAGCCGGACTTTCTCGCCGCGCTGCGGGTGCATCTGGTGGAAATCTCTCCCATCTTGCGCGCCGAGCAACGCCGCCGTCTCGGAGACGCACCTGCGCCCGTGCACTGGCACGCCACCCTCCCGGAAGACGGCGCCGCGGCGGCCACCCCGCCCGGCGATGCCATGCTTGACGATGCCCCGTTGCTGATCATCGCCAATGAATTCTTCGATGCCCTGCCGGTGCAGCATTACGAACACACCGAACAAGGCTGGCGCGAGCGAATGATTGTCATTGACAAAGACGGCGGCTTTGCCCTGCGCCCCGTTGGCAACGCGCCAGCAGCGGAAAAACTGCCCGCTTGGGCGCGCAATCTGCCCGTCGGCAGCATCATCGAGCTTTCCCCGGCGCGCGAGATGACGGCCCGCCATCTGGCCCGACTGTTGCGCAGCAGGGGCGGCGCACTGCTCGCCATCGACTATGGCCACACCACTCCAGCTCCCGGCGAAACCCTGCAGGCCCTGCACCGCCACAGGCAGGTGAGCATATTCCACCGTCCCGGCGAAACCGACCTCACCGCCCACGTGGATTTCGCCGCCCTGGCCGAAGCCTTTCGGGCGGAAGGCCTGAACACGCCGCCACCGCTGCAGCAGGGCGCCTTTCTGCTCGGTCTGGGCCTGCGCGAACGGCTCGATGCCCTGCTGCGCAACGCCGATGAGCAACAGGCCGAGCGGCTGCTGCGCGGCGCGGAGCGCATCGCCGGCGTGGAACAGATGGGCAGCCTGTTCAAGGTGCTCTGCGCGCATCACCCGCACATGCCCCCGCCGCCCCCCTTTGCGCCTTGATCACGCCACGGCGCTGACGCAACATGCCCGGCAGAACAGGGCAAATGAGTCGGAATGGCGCAACACATGGCTGAATATCTCACGGCGGATACACTGGGCGGCGCAAACACGGCAGCCATGCGCCATGGCTTCTTTACCCGCCGCGGCGGTGTTTCGCGGGGCATATATGCATCGCTCAACACCGGCCTCGGTTCGCGCGACGACCCCGCCCACGTGCGCGAAAACCGCCAGCGCGCCATGCAGGCGCTGGGCGCGATGCACCTCGCCACGCCTCATCAGCGCCACACCAACATCTGCGCCACCATCACAAATGCCGATGACTGGCCTTTCGACTCTCCACCCGTGGCCGATGCCATAGCCACCACCGTTCCCGGCCTGATGGTAGCGGTAAACACCGCCGACTGCGGCCCCATCCTGTTCGCCGACGCTGACGCCGGCGTGATCGCCGCCGCTCACGCCGGCTGGCGCGGGGCCATCGGTGGCGTGCTGGAAAACACCATCGCCGCCATGCAGGGCCTCGGCGCGCGCCGCGAGCATATCTCTGCCGCCATCGGTCCATGCATCACGCAGACCGCCTATGAAGTCGGCCCGGAGTTTCCCGCACCCTTTCTGGAGCAGGACCCGGCAAACCGCCGCTTCTTCACCCCCGCACCCAGACAGGGGCACTGGATGTTCAACCTGCCCGGCTACATTGCCGAACGGCTGCGCCGCGCCGGGTTGCAACACATCGAGCAACTGGGCCGTTGCACGCATGGCGAGGAAGAGCTGTTCTTCTCCTGGCGGCGCACCTGCCAGCGCGGCGAGGAAGACTATGGCCGCCAGCTTTCCGGCATCGTGCTCACAACATGAAATGCCCGCCGACATATCACCTGCTGCCGCTACACGGCGCATTGCTCGGCAGCGCGCTGCTGCTGACGGGATGCGCCGCTGATACCGCCGTCCTGCAACCCGCCCCCACCCGTGTTGAGCCACCACCCGGTGATGTGCTGGTCAAGCCCGGCCCCAACGCCGCCGACGAACTCGACCCCGCCCTGTTTGCCGGCCTGCCGCCACAGGCCCGCGCCGAACTCGGCCTGCCCGCCACGCCCGAAGCAGGCCAACCCACGCAACCCGTCAGGACGACCCGAACAACCACCAGCTCCCAGGCCACGCGGGAAAGCCCGCGCCGCACAGCCAGGCCCGCCAAGCACACACAAAAGGCAACGCTGCGCATCGCGTCTGTTGCCGTGGTGGAGGTAAAAGGCGCACCCGGCAAGGGCAATACCGAGCTGGCCCGGGCGCTGCGCCTTGTGCTGCGCAAGGCGGGCTGGCCGGTTCATGCAAAAGCGCGGCGCGACTCCATGCGCATCAGCGGACTGGTGGAGCTGGGCCCCAAAACCCCGCGCGGCCAGCGCGTCAGCCTGAAATGGACAGCCCGCGCGCCCAATGGCAAGTTGCTCGGCGTCATCCGCCAGAACAACATCGTGCCCTCCGGCTCGCTGGACAAGGGCTTCGGCGCGGCGGCTCTGCCCGCGGCGGAAGGCGCGGCGGATGGCATCTTCCAGATCGTCCGCCGCCTGCAACGTGGCTGAGCGCCTTCCCTCTCAACCCGGATGTCCCTCCCGGACGCGCCCCATTCAACCGCTATTTCACGATTACCTTCGCTCCGACGGGAACGCGCTTGTAGAGGTCGATCACATCCTCGTTGCGCATGCGGATGCAGCCCGATGAAACAGCCCGGCCAATCGTCCACGGCTGATTGGTGCCATGGATGCGATACAGCGTGTCCCTGCCGCCCTGAAACAGGTACAACGCCCGCGCGCCCAGCGGGTTCTTTGGCCCGCCTTCCATCTTTTCCGGCAGCTTGCGGCCATATTTGCGCAGTTCGCGCTCGATCATTTCCTTCGGCGGATACCAGTTCGGCCATTCCTGCTTGCGCCCAACCCTGGCCACGCCTGACCACTGAAAACCCGCACGCCCCACGCCGATGCCATAACGCTTGGCCTTGTCATTGCCGAGAACCAGATAGAGATACCGCCGCCGTGTATCGATGATGATGGTGCCGGGTTTCTCGTCGCTGACATAGCGTATCACGCGTGGCGCATATTTCTGTTCATCGAAGGTCAGCTTGCGCGCCCCGAAATTGTATTGCCGCTGCAAGGCTTCCGCCTGCGGCAAGGCGAACACCACACCCGCCAGCAACGCCAGCATGACAACTCGGAACCGCTGCATCATCTCTCCCTCCGTTTTTCGCCACCCCAGTGCGCGCAAGAACGCCGATTCGCACGGTGGGCAATATAGGCCAATGCCGCTCACCCACCAACTCACGTTTACCCGGGGTTTCCAGATGAAGCATCTTGTCCGATACGGCGCGCCCGATTACATGGGGCCGCATGACACGGCAGACACCACAGGACGATCCGCGCTTTCACGGACGGCGCAAGTCGCGCCCGCTGAAGCCCCGCCAGCAGCGGCTGATGCAGGAGCTGCTGCCCCGGCTCGACCTGCGCGCCGTGGCCGACAGCACGCCCGATGTCCTGCGTGCGCCGCATGGGTTGTTCGACTACGCCCTCGGCAACGTGGCGCTGGAAATTGGCTTCGGCGGCGGCGAGCATCTGGCGCATCGCGCCGCCGAACGGCCTGACTGGGGCTTCATCGGCGCGGAACCATTTGTCAACGGTGTGGCCAAGCTGCTGGCGGCCATCGACGAACAGGGCCTGGGCAATATCCGCATCTGGCAGGATGATGCGCGCACCTTGCTGCCACTGCTGGGAGACGAGACCATCAACGAAGCATATCTGCTCTACCCCGACCCCTGGCCGAAGAAGCGCCACCACAAGCGGCGATTCGTCAACCTGCGCAATCTCGACGAAATCCACCGCATCCTACAACCTGGCGGGCTGTTCCTGTTTGCCAGCGACATTGCCGATTATGTGCGCTGGACACTGCGGCACGTGCTGACGCACGGCGGCTTCGATTGGCTGGCCGAACACCCCGCCGACTGGCGCGAGCCACCCGCCGGCTGGCCCGGCACGCGCTACGAGGCCAAGGCCCTGCGCGCCGGGCGCAGGCCCACCTATCTGCTGTTTCGCAAGATCTGAAAGCTGCTGCCTGCGGTGGACGGGCGCCAGGCGCATCTTGTCGATCATGGTTAACCTGTGATAAACACCGGCAAGCTACTCTCCGGGGGGTGAGAGGCCGCCTTGGCCATCTTTTCGACCGAATGCTTTGCATTCATGGGCGGAGCATGCGGGGTACGGCCTGCACTTGTGAGGGGATGCATGCGTATATTGCGTCAACATGACGACACGACCAGGTCCGCCGGGCTGACCACGCTGGCGCGCGGCATGCGTTTCTCCGAGATGGCGTCCTTCGGGTTGGCGGGCATTTCGCTGGGTGTGGCGCTCATCGTAGGCGTGCACTACATTGGTCAGAATGCCGACGCCCACACTGTCAACCCCGACGACTTCGCCACCATTGCCGCCCCCATCACCATGTTGCATACCAAGGAAGACCCCCTGATGGCCCCGCCGCTCATCACGGCTTCCATCTCGCCGGGAGATATCACCGCCGCGGAAACCACACCGTTGCCCCAGCAAGTAGCCCGCGCGGAGAAGGGCGACATGCTGCGGCTGGCCGTTTTTCAGCCCCCCGAACAGGTCACACAGCCCCCCGCCATTACACCACCGCACAAACCGGGCAAGTTGGCAGGCAGGCTGTTTCCCACGCCGCCGATCTGGAAGCTTGAACAAAACTGGCGTCTGGCACGTGAACAACGTGTGCGCGTGCTGCAACGCCGCAAGAAGCGCCTGCGCGAGCTGGCCTGCCTGGCCAAGGCGGTGTATTTCGAGGCACGTTCGGAGAGTCTCAAAGGTCAGATGGCTGTAGCCAAGGTCGTACTGAACCGTGTGCGCAACCCGCGCTTCCCCAACACCGTCTGCGGCGTTGTCTATCAGGGCGCGGAACGGCGCAATGCCTGCCAGTTCTCCTTTGCCTGCGACGGCAAGCCGGATTATCCCACGGAAGCCAAACAATGGCGCATTGCCAAGCGCATAGCCGCGAAGGCCCTGCGTGGACAGATCCGCATGCGCCAGTTGGATGGTGTGGACTTCTACCACGCCGACTACGTACGCCCCACCTGGGCCTCCATGATGCGCCCGGTCATCAAGATTGGCCGCCACATCTTCTATCGCGACAGCTGACCTGCAGCAGCCCGGCCAATCGGCTGCTTGCGTGCTCGTGCCTGCGTTATTTCAGGCAGTTGGCGCGCGGCCTCCGGCGTCATGAATTTTCTCCACATTGCAATCACAGATTGGTTGCCTGAAAATCAGGCATGCTGTTAAGCTGATGGCCCGGCGCAACCTATGCGCCGGGCTTTCGAGATGCCGGCACACTTACCAACAACCGAGGCAAGCCGGCCCCCGAAAGGCAGGAAACGAGGGGAGGACAACCCGATGAACGGATACTGGGAAGAAACCCGGGGGCTGATGATAAAGGCCCTCGTGGTGTGGTTCATCTTCGCATTCGTCGTGCACGCCTTTGTCAACGTGCTCAATCAGGTCGTCATTTTCGGCTTTCCGCTGGGCTTCTGGATGGCGGCGCAAGGCTCGCTGATCGTCTTTGTGCTGCTGATCTTCTGGTATGCACGGCGGCAGAACGCCATCGATGAAAAATATGGCGTCGCCGAGGAAGACTGACCAGGGAGGAGATGAACCATGAGTGAAGCAACACCCGCCAAGAACGCCTTTCTGGCCAATCTTGGCAAGATCTACGCCATCTACACCGGCGGCTTTCTGGCCTTCGTGGTGTTTCTCGGCATTCTCGAACAGCTCGGCGTGCCGGAGCGCATCATCGGCTTTCTGTTCGTCGGCCTGACGCTGGCGGTCTATGCCGGCATCGGCGTGCTCTCGCGCACCATGCAGGTGTCAGAATACTATGTCGCCGGGCGTTCCGTGCCGGCGCTTTACAACGGCATGGCCACCGCTGCCGACTGGATGTCCGGCGCATCGTTTCTGGCGATGGCCGGCACGCTCTATCTGCTGGGCTATGACGGCATGGCCTTCGTGGTGGGCTGGACGGGCGGCTACGTGCTGGTGGCGGTGCTCATCGCGCCGTTCCTGCGCAAGTTCGGCGCCTATACGGTGCCCGACTTTCTCGCCGCGCGCTTCGGCGGCAACGTGGCGCGTTTCATCGGCATCATCGTGCTGCTGGCCGCCTCGTTCGTCTACGTGGTGGCGCAGATCCGCGGTACCGGCCTGATTGCCGAGCGCTTCCTGAACATTCCCTACAACATCGGCGTGTTCGTCGGCCTGGCGGGCATTCTGTTGTGCTCCATGCTGGGTGGCATGCGCGCCGTTACGTGGACGCAGGTGGCGCAATACATCGTGCTGATCATTGCCTATCTGGTGCCGGTGGTGATCATGTCCTACAAGTTCACCGGCGTGCCCATTCCGCAGATCATGTATGGCGAGGCGCTGCAGCAGATCAGTCAGCTGGAGCAGACCAAGGAGGCGCTGGCCGGCGTGAAACCGCACATCCAGCCCTTCACCACCTACGATCCATTCAACTTCTTCGCGCTGATCTTTTGCCTGATGGTAGGCACCGCCTCGCTGCCGCACGTGCTGATGCGCTTCTTCACCACGCCGTCGGTGCGCCAGGCGCGTTATTCGGTGGGCTGGGCGCTGTTCTTCATCTTCATTCTCTACTTCACCGCCCCGGCCTATGCTGCTTTCGTCAAGCTGGAGATCTACCAGAACGTGCTGGGCTCCGCGCTGAACGCATTGCCCGATTGGGTCTATGTCTGGGGCGCGCACGGCAAGGTGAAGATCTGCGGTGTTGCGGCAGCCTCGGTGGAGGCTGTGCAGCAGGCCTGCGCGGCAAAGGGCGTGAGCATGCTGGACTGGCAGAATCTCTCCATCGCCAAGGACGTGGTGGTCATCGCCACGCCGGAGATCGCCGGGCTGCCGTTCGTCATCACCGGTCTGGTGGGCGCGGGCGGCCTGGCCGCGGCCATGTCCACGGCGGACGGCCTGCTGCTGGCCATGGCCAATGCGCTGAGCCACGACATCTACTACCGCATGCTCGACCCCACTGCACCGACGGGACGGCGGCTGATCGCGGCGCGCATCATCCTCATCGGCGTGGCCATCCTGGGGGCAATCACCGCCACCGTCGCTCCACCAGACATTCTGAAGCTGGTGGCCTGGGCCTTCTCGCTGGCGGCGGCGGGCAACTTCCCCGCACTGGTGCTGGGCATCTGGTGGAAACGCACCAACACCACCGGCGCCATCGCCGGCATGCTGGCGGGCTTCGGTGTTACCCTGGCCTATCTCATCTGGACGGCGGCGCCACCGCTGGGCTTGGGCAATCCGGAGCTGTTCGGCCTGAAGAACATCTCCGCCGGCCTGCTCGGCATTCCGCTGGGCTTCATCGTCATGATCGTCGTCTCGAAGATGACAGCCCCGCCCTCACCGGAGATGCAGGCCCTGGTGGACGAGATCCGCACCCCGAAGGGTGGTGTGGTGATGGACAAGTCCTGATCCGCCAACCACTGCAACAACATCATGAAGAGCGGAGCCATTGGCTCCGCTTTTCCATTTCCTCTCCACCCTGCATCTCGCCGATATGATGTGAACGGCCATTTCCCTGCCCTTGCCACCCCGTGAAATGGAGCTGGCCAGGCATCAACTTGCATATTATTCTCATTTCATGTATTACAACGTGGGTGTTGCGCCTGTTGGCGCGCCGTTATATGGATGACAGCCGATGCACAAGCGGGAAACGGACAATCTGGAGCAGCAACTGCGCGAGGTGGGTCTGCGCCCCACACGCCAGCGGCTGGCGCTGGCCGAATTGCTGTTCGGCCAGGGACATCGCCATGTAACCGCCGAACAACTGCACCGCGAGGCACGTGAGACGGGGCTTGGCGTGTCGTTGGCGACCATCTACAACACGCTCAACCAGTTTACCGAGGTGGGCCTGTTGCGTGAGGTGGTAACCAACGGCAACCACACCTTCTACGACACCAACATCGACGATCATTATCACTTCTACTGGGAAGAGCAGGATCAGCTCATCGACATTCCTGCCGACAAGCTGCCGTTGGACAGCCTGCCCCCCTTGCCGAAAGGCAAGCGCGTAAAGGGTGTGGACATCATCATCCGCCTGGCCGACGAGGAAGCCTGCAACTGAGCCTTGGCGGCGCCCCACCACTGCCTGATCTTTAGTGCCTGCCGGACCTTTCCGTACCCGGCCAATGCGCCTGATGCATGGCACGCATGCGCACATGGGGCAGCATGATGCTTCAACCCTTTGTCAAGATTTCCATGCCATGCTGCCTGCAAAACAAGCAAGAAATGGCAGTGAGGTGCTTGCATGGATATGCGTTTGATGGCATATTGCCTGCGCTGGAAGAAGCGGGGATACGGGAGAGTTTTCATGCGTGAGGGGAAGCATTCCATGCGGCTGGCCTTGCTGGGTGTGGCAATGGGCAGCGCAGTCTTGCTGAGTGGCTGCGCCAGCTCGCTTGATGTCGTGCCCTCCATTCCCGATACTGCCTCCTTCATCGACAGTTCCGCGCAGGTGCTGCAGCCGGGCAACACCGTGCGTGTTGTGGTGTTCGGCAACGATGCGCTTTCCGGCAGCTATGCACTGGACAAGCAGGGCCACATGAAACTTGGCCCCTACGGCAGCATCAGCGCCGCCGGCCTTACCTCCGCCGAGCTGGAGCAGAAAATCGCCGAACATCTGGCCGCAAGGGGCGTGAACAACGCCCAGGTCAGCGTGATGATCAACTGATCCTTCATCCGCCATCATTGCGGAACGCATGAGAAAGCCCCGCTCGCGATGCGAACGGGGCCTTGTCTTGCGTGGCCACCGGCGCGGCATGCGCGCTGGTGGCAAGATGGCGATCGCGCCACCCGGCAGGGTGCCCACCCCTCAGGGCTTCGCCTGAACAGGTACGCACCCGAACGGGTATTACTCTTCCACCTTCAGGTTCTCCGCGGCCATGCGGCCACCGCGTCCCTCCACGAGGTCATAGGACACCTTCTGGCCCTCATGCAGGGTGGACAGGCCGGCGCGCTCCACCGCCGAGATATGCACGAAGGCGTCCTTGCCGCCCTCTTCCGGCTCGATGAAGCCATAGCCCTTTTCCGAATTGAACCATTTCACGGTACCGTTCGCCATCTTGTAACTCCTTGAATTCTGGCGTTTCGTCTTCCGAGGTCATCTTCTGCCTGCTCAACGGCAGGCAGAACACTGGCGCGGACGGACGGGATCTTTCCCGTCTGCCCCCGCTATTGCTGACGATGTGGGGAAAAGAGGTCTCCTGCGGATCGTCTTTCGCGCTGCTTCGGAAAGCACGCGGCGGCCCGGAGAAAGGCATTGGCGAGTTGTTCGCCATATCCGTTCAGGGGCCGCTGGCCACGTCATTCATTCAATGCAGGGTGAACCTCCCCATTGGACAAGTCAAGCAAAACTTTGCACGACCAGATATTTTTTGCCATGAATACTCTCGCCGAAATACTCAAAAAGACGGATAGCCAGAGACTTGCGGGGAGGGAACATGGACACCGGCAACAGCCTGCTCAGCCTGCTGCGCACGCGGCGCTTCGCACCACTATTCATCGCCCAGGCGCTGGGAGCCTTCAACGACAACGTGTTCCGCAACGCGGCGATCATCCTCGCCACCTATGCGCTGGCGCAGCAGGGCTGGAACGCCGGCCTGTTGGTGGGGCTGGCGGGAGCACTGTTCATCCTGCCGTTCTTCCTGTTCTCCGGCATCGCCGGCGAGCTGGCAGATACCCGCGACAAGGCCGCCCTGGCGCGCACCATCAAGCTGGCGGAGATCGGTATCGCTGCGCTGGCCGCGCTTTCCCTGTGGCTGGCCTGGCCGCCGCTGATGCTGGCGGTGCTGTTTCTTGCCGGCACGCAATCGACCTTCTTCGGCCCCATCAAGTATGCCATCCTGCCGCAGCATCTGGCCGACAACGAATTGCTGCCCGCCAACGCCTGGATCGAGACCAGCACCTTCATCGCAATCCTGCTGGGCACGTTGCTGGGCGGGCTGGGCATTGCCTCCAACCATGGCGTGGCCACTCTCACACTGGTCATGCTTGCCACCGCCACGCTTGGCTGGCTGGCGGCGCGGCGCATTCCGCCCGCACCCGCGCCGCGTCCACGCGATCAGGCCGACCTCAATCCCATTACCAGCACCGTCGGCATCCTGCGCGACCTGTTCGCTCATCCGCGACTGCTGCGCGCAGCCATCTACATCTCCTGGTTCTGGGCGCTCGGGTTGGTGATCCTCGGACTGATGCCACTACTGGCAAGGAGTGTGCTGAACGGCAACGAGACCGTCGCCAACATGTTCATTGCCCTGTTCACGGTTGGCATTGCACTGGGCGCGTGGCTGGCGCAGCGGCTGCTGCATGGGGCCATCAGCATGCGGTTGGCCCCGCTGGCGGCGCTACTGCTGGCACTGGCGCTGCTGGATTTGACACTGGCGGTGCGCGGCATGGCGCCCGCCGCCGAAGAAGCCGCGGGCAACGCCGCCATGTTGTCGGCCAGTGCACTGTTGAGCAGCTTCAGCGGCTGGCGGCTGACGCTGGATGTGCTACTCATCGCCACTTTCGGCGGACTGTTCATCGTGCCCATCTATGCCTGGCTGCAACACCATGCGCCGGACGACATGCGCGCGCGCATCATCGCCGCCAACAATGTGCTCAATGCCCTGTTCATGGCCGTTGCCTCCACCGCCATGGCCATGGCCCTGTACAAGGGAGCTGCCGTGTCGGGCATTCTTGCCATTCTGATGCTGTTGCAAGGCCTGCTGGCAGCCTATCTGATCTGGCGCAGGCCGCAGGATTTCCTGCGCAGTGTCGGCACGCTGCTGTTCCGCCTGTTCTACCGCGTGGAGGTGAAGGGGCTGAAGCATCTTGAAGAAGCAGGCTCGCGCGCGGTGATCATTTCCAATCACGTCTCCTGGCTGGACGGACAGATGCTGGCCACCTTCCTGCCGCGCGATACGGCTTTTGCCGTGCATTCCGCCGAATTGGAAAAGCCTCTGGCCAGACTGATGGGCAAGGTGTTCCACCTGTTGCCGCTGGATCCGGCCAACCCGATGGCCCTGCGCACACTCATCCACGCGGTGGAAAACGACCGCCACGTGGTCATCTTCCCCGAGGGGCGCATTTCCACCACCGGCGGGCTGATGAAGATCTACGAGGGGCCGGGTGTGATCGCCCACAAGGCCGAGGCACCCATCGTGCCCATCTTCATCCGTGGTGCGGAACGCGCACGCTTCTTCTCGCGCCAGCCACACCGCCAGCGGCTGAAGCTGTTTCCGAAGATCACCATCACCATCCAGCCCCCCGTGCGCATGGATGCGCCAGACGGCCTGCGCGGCCCCAAACTGCGCAATCATCTGGCCAACCGGCTCTATGACGTCATGGCCGAGGCCGCCTTCCGCTCCACGCCGTGGCGCAGGCATCTGATGGAGGCGGTCATCGATGTGCGGCGCGATCATGGCGGCAAGCGCAAGGTGCTGGAAGATATCCAGCGCACGCCGCTGGCCATGAACCGCCTGCTGGCGGGCTGTTACATCCTGGGCGGCAAGCTGGCGGCACTGACGCCGGGCGAGAAGACCGTCGGCGTGCTGCTGCCCACTTCCGCCGGCTGCCTGGTAACGCTGCTGGGCCTGCTGGCGCGCGGGCGCACCCCGGCGATGATGAATTTCTCCACCGGCGTGGTGAACATGATCGCCGCCTGCAAGGCGGCGCAGGTAAAAACCATTGTTACCTCGCGCCGCTTCATCGAGCAGGGCGGACTGGAAAACATGGTGCAGGGCCTGGCCGAGCACGCGCGCATCATCTGGCTGGAGGATGTGCGCGAGACCATCTCCCTGAAGGACAAGCTGGCCGGGCTGGGTCTGGTGAAGCTGGGCCGCGCCGGGCTGAAGATGGCCGGCGCCAACATGGACGCCGATGATGCGGCGGTAATCCTCTTCACCTCCGGCTCGGAGGGTGTGCCCAAGGGCGTGGTGCTGACCCATGCCAACGTGCTGGCCAATGCATATCAGGTGCTGTCCATCATCGACCTGAACCCCGCTGATCGCGTGTTCAATGCGCTGCCGATGTTCCATGCCCTGGGGCTGTCGGCTGGCGTCTTCCTGCCATTGGTGGCGGGTGCGCGGCTGTTTCTCTATCCCTCGCCGCTGCACTACAAGATCATCCCCGAGCTGGTCTACGACACCGATGCCACCGTATTCTTTGCCACCGATACCTTCCTCAACGGCTATGCGCGCAACGCCCACCCCTATGACTTCTACAACGTGCGCTACGTGGTGGCTGGCGCGGAGAAGGTGAAGGATTCCACCCGCGCGGAATGGATGGACAAGTTCGGCCTGCGCATCTTCGAGGGCTATGGCGCCACGGAAACCTCGCCGGTGCTCAGCGTGAACACTCCGATGCATTTCCGTTCCGGCAGTGTCGGGCGGTTGCTGCCGGAAGTGGAACATCGCATCGAGCCGGTGGAGGGCATCGATGAAGGCGGCAGGCTGGTGGTGAAGGGACCGAACGTGATGAAAGGCTACCTGCGCGCCGACACGCCCGGCGAGATCGAGCCCCCGGCGGATGGATGGTATGACACCGGCGATATCGTAAGCATCGATGAACAGGGCTTCGTGTTCATCCAGGGGCGAGCAAAACGCTTCGCCAAGATCGCCGGGGAAATGGTCTCGCTGACAGCGGTGGAAAATATCGTCTCCAGCGCCTTTCCCGATGCCGCGCATGCGGTGGCTTCCGTGCCGGACAAGAAGAAGGGCGAGCAACTGGTGCTGGCCACCACCGATGCACAACTGGATCGCCGCAAGGTAGCCAAGGCGCTGAAGGAGGCCGGCGCGCCGGAACTGTTTGCCCCCCGCCATGTGCTGCACGTGGAGGAAATCCCCGTGCTTGGCTCCGGCAAGACCGATTATGTAACCCTGCAGCGGCTGGTCAATGAAAAGTTCGCCAGCGAATAAGGCCGTGGAGCTTTTGCGGCTCTTGTGGCAGAGATCGTGCGAAGCCCGAATGCCGCGACTTCAACGCGTCGGCACCGGTTGTTCGCCGCGATAGTCATAGAAACCGCGCTTGGTCTTGCGGCCCAGCCAGCCCGCTTCCACGTATTTCACCAGCAGCGGACAGGGACGGTATTTGGAATCGGCCAGCCCCTCGTAGAGCACCTGCATCAGGTTCAGGCAGATATCCAGGCCGATGAAGTCGGCCAGCTCCAGCGGCCCCATGGGGTGATGCGCGCCCAGCTTCATGGCCGTATCAATGGCCTCCACCGTGCCCACGCCTTCATAAAGGGCGTAGATGGCCTCGTTGATCATCGGCAGCAGGATGCGGTTGACGATGAAGGCGGGAAAATCCTCCGCCACCGCCGGTGTCTTGCCCAGGCCGATGACAAACTCGCGCACCGTCTGGAACGTCTCCTCCGCCGTGGCGATGCCACGAATCAGCTCCACCAGCTCCATCAGCGGCGCCGGGTTCATGAAATGAATGCCCATGAACTTTTCCGGCCTGTCGGTGGCCGCCGCCAGCCGGGTGATGGACAACGAGGAGGTATTGGTGCCGATGATGGTGGCTGGCGGCAGATGCGGGCACAGCTCGGCGAAAACCTGGCGCTTGACCTCCTCGCTTTCCGTAACCGCCTCCATCACCAGATCGCACTCGGCAAACGGCTCGTAGACATCCACCGCATGGATCTTCTCCAGCGCCGCCTCGCGCTGTTGCTCGGTGATGCGCCCCTTGCGCACCTGGCGGGCCATGTTGCCATTGATGGTGGCCAGCGCCCGCTCCACCACCTCCATGGATACATCCTTCAGCAGCACCTCATGCCCGGCCAGCGCACAAACATGGGCAATGCCCGTTCCCATGTGGCCCGCGCCGATTATTCCTGTCTTGCGAATGTCCATGATGTCAGCGCCATGTCTTGCCGCGGCAGAATTCCCGCGAAAAGGTAGCGCCACCCGCAACAGCCCGCAACAAAAACCACGCCCGCGGCCATGCTTTCGACATTATCCACTGTGCAAGACGGGACAGACGAGAAATTATGATAAATTGCATTGCATGTGCTAGGTTACAGCCGAATCGGGGGGCTGCGTGCATACTGGCAGGCAGACGATCATGCAGAAAGACATGCAACAGAATGTGCAGGGACTGCTGTCTCGCTTCGAGCAGGCCCTGACGGACACCCAGAAAGCCTTTGACGCCCTATTGAAAGAGCGAGATGCCAACGCCAGCTTGCGCCAGGAACGCGACCAGTTGCGTCAGCAACTGGAAAACCTGCGCAGCCGCGCTGATGATCTGGCGCAAGGCAACCGTGTTGTGCTTGAACACATGGACAGCGCCATAAACCGTATCCGCAAGGTGCTGAACGACAAGTAGTCCGCTAATGGGTCGCCACAGGGGGGTGGCATGCCGCAGGTTGTCGTGCAGATCAACAGCCGCAACTACACCATGGAGTGTGGCGAGGGACAGGAAGAACACCTGCGCCGCCTGGCCCGTCTGGTGGATGCGGAAGTCGCCCGCGTGCGCGGCATGGCAGGCCCGGTGGGAGAAATCCGCTTGCTGATCATGGCGGCGCTGGTGATTGCCGACAAACTTTCCGAACAGGAAGGCAGGATTGCAGCTTTGGAAAAGGAGCTGGCCGAGCTGCGCGAACAGGCGCAGGGCGCTGGCAATACCGTTGGCGGGGAATTGCTGAACCAGATGATGAAAGGCATGGAACAGGCCACTGACAAGTTGCAAGCCATGGCCCGGCGCGCCACCACTCCGCCGCCTGACGGCAATACCTGAGCATCACACCATCAGACAGGTTCAGAACGTCTGACGCAGGCCCAGACCGACAATATGCTCCGCCTGTGAATTGGCGCCGCCGCGCACCAGATCCTTCTCCCAACCGTAATTGGCCACCAGCCACAGCCGACGCCAGATCTGCCAGGCCAGCGAAGCGCTGGCACGCAGGGTGAGCACATCGTTGCCGCTGTTCACGTCGTTGTTTTCCGCTTCCAGCCGCCCGCGCGCCTCCACATCCCGACGCAATTGCTGGCGCAGCGACAGCGCCACAGTCTGGTTGCGCACCCGGCCCGCCGCGTCGTCCTCCAGCGAGAAGGCCGCCTCCAGCCCGGCCTCGGTGTGCGGCGTGGGCCGCCAGGTAAGGTTGCCATTGCCCCCCACACCGATGAAATCCTCGATGCTGGACTCCTTGTAATGCCGCCCCGCCAGGCGCACGCCAACACGCCCTTCCCAGATCGGCCCGCGCAGCAGCTCCACCCCGGCTTCCACGTACCCACCGAGGGAATTGCGCTTGATGCCGGAAGAATCGCGCTTCTCGTCATACAGCCGCGCATCGCCACCGACTTCACCATACACCGCCAACGCCGGGGAAGTGCGCAACCGCCCGCGCAACGACACGTGCGGCTGGGTGTAGTCCTGCGCGTTGCCGCGCTCGAAATGACGCAGCGCGCCCGCTGTCAACGCAATGGTGGTGCGATAGCGCTCATGCTCCAGTGCAATGGTGGAATCCACTTCATGCTGCCCTTCGCTGCCACTGCTGCCAATTCCGGCATCATCCACGCCGTAATCCACCGCCAGGCGCAGCCGTGTATCACGCCGTGCATCCAGCCGCAGCGTTGCACCAAGATTGCCCCTCGCATCATCGCCGCCACGATTCCAGGCAATGAATTCCCCGCGCGCGCTGAACTGCAATTCATGGCGCGGCCAATTGCTCGTTAACCGCAGGTCCGGTGCGCTGCGCAAACCGATGGCATGCTCGCGGGTATCGCCACGACGAAAAGAATAAACACCGCCCGTCTCCACCTCACCGCTCAGGATGAATGCGCCCAGGCGCAGCCCGCCATCCTGCGTATCGGCTTGGGCTGGTGGAGGGGGTGGGGGAGGAGGAAACTGCTGCTCCGGCACAATGCTGCTCGTGGTTATCCCAGGCTGATCGGGAAGGGCCGGCGGCTGCTCCAGGCGTGCCGGCACCTGCGGCAGCACCGGATTGCGGCGCGGCACTGCCCGGCCACGCACAGTCTCTGCCTGTTGCCGCGATGCAGGCGTGTTGCTGGTGGCGCCGGACATGACGTAAGCGTCGCGCACACCATCTTCACCTTCTGCCAAGTCATCCACGCCCGGCAGACGCAGGTCCGGCGCTGCGGGCAAGCCAGCCTGCTGCGCCGAAGCCGTCCCCACCGCCATCATCAGCAGTGGCAGGCCGATCCAGATTGTGCGTGTGCGCAACAGGGGCATGCCCACCTTGCCGCCAAGCCATCCAACTTCCGCCCGCGGGCGGAATTCCGAAATGCCGTTTGCCGGGTTCAGATGTGGCAAAACATGGTTAACAAAGGCTCAACAGCCCGCCTCACAAGAAAACGCCGGAGGCAATACCCCCGGCGCCGTGCATCATGCGCTCCGCCACGCACGTATCAGGACTCGTCGCACCCGCCCTTGTCCTCCAGCTCCTTGCACTTCGGGCACAAATCGCCATAGCGCGGGGCAAAATGGCGGATGGTATAGTCGCTGGCAGGGAAATCCTCGCAGTTCTTGCACCAGTGCCACTGCGAGGTACCATACTTGCGGCGATAGTTGCGCTTCTTCACGTCAACCATGATGTATCTCCCTCTTTTGTGGTTTGCCCTTCGGGCCTTTGCATGGCGCGGGTCTGCTGCCATATGAAGGCGCACATACAATATGGGGGCCGCAAACCCCGCATGGGAGTCTGCCGCATCATGAAAACGCCGCGCGTCATCATCCATTACGACGAGATTGCCCTGAAGGGAGGCCGCCGCCGCGCCTTCGAGGACAGGCTGGTGGCCAATCTCAATGCGCTGATCACGGCGCGCGGCTGGCCGCTGCGCGCGCGCAACGCCTGGGGACGCATCTTCATCGACCAAATGGGCGGGCAACCACCGGAAGAGGAATGGCGCGCCCCTTTGCGGGAAAGTCTCGGTCTCTTTCCCGGCGTGGCCAACTTCGGCTTCATCGAGACGGCGCAAAAGGACATGGCCGCGCTTCGGGCCTTGGCGCCGAAGATGGCCGAGCATGTCATCGGCCATACCTTCCGGGTAACGGCACGGCGCACCGACAAGAGCTTTCCGCTGAAATCCTTCGAGATCGAGCGCGATTTTGCTGCCGCCATGTTCCGCGCCGCGCCCGACGGCGCACTGCAGGCCGCCATGCGCGATTACGAGCGCGCGGTACACATCGAGGTGCTCAGCGACAACATCGTCGTCTATGTCAAGGAACCCGGCATCGGCGGACTGGCGGTGGGCAGCTCCGGCGATGCGGTGAGCCTGCTTTCCGCTGGGTTCGACTCGCCGGTGGCCTCGTTCATGATGATGAAGCGCGGCGTGCGCGTCTGGCCCATCCATTTTCATGCCGCGCCGCTGGTTTCCGACGAATCGCTGGAGGCGGCGCGCGAGCTGGCGCAACATCTCTCCACCTTCCAGGGCAAGCTGCGGCTGGCGCTGGTGCCGGTATTGCCCCTTCAGGAGCACATCCGCGATCATGCGCCGGAGCACCTGCGCATCGTGCTGCTGCGCCGCAGCTTCATGCGGCTGGCCACGGCCCATGCCGGACAGCTTCGCGCCCCGGCGCTGATTACCGGCGACAGCGTCGGCCAGGTGGCCTCGCAGACGCTGGAGAACATGCGCGCCATCGAACAGGCCACGGAGCTGCCCGTGCTGCGTCCGCTGAGCGGGCTGAACAAGCGCGAGATCATCGATATCGCCCGCGCCATCGGCACCGAGGCAGTATCCGCCCGCCCCTGTGATGATACCTGCGCGCTGTTCGTGCCGAAATCGCCGGAAACGAAGGCGCGGCTGGACAAGGTAATCGCGGCGGAGGCGCGGCTCGACCTCGCTCCGCTGGAGGCCCGAGCCCTGCAGGATGCCGAAATTGTCATGTTCGAATGGGGCAAGGAATGTGCAATAGCATCACGGGAACGGAAAAAATCCGCTGGCGGGTCTTGAAACGCCGCGCCAGTGCGCATAGGCCTTGCCAACGGGATGTCATGCATGATGCCGCGTGAAGCATCTGGCCTGAACGGGCGGGAGAATATGGCATGAAGATCGCGATAACAGCGGAAACGGCGGCGGACGAAACCCGCGTCGCCGCCACGCCGGAGACGGTGAAGCATTACACTGCGGCGGGCCACGAGGTGGTGGTGCAGAAGGGGGCGGGCGCGCGCTCCTTCATCGCCGATGCCGACTACGAGGCCGCCGGGGCGAAGCTTGCCGTGAGCGCGGCGGAGACGGTGAAGGACGCCGACATCGTGCTGGTGGTGCGCCGCCCCGATGCGCCGGT
>JAJRRZ010000175.1 GCA_024279045.1 Alphaproteobacteria bacterium | reverse complement strand
CGGCGCTGGCGCGGGGGGCATGTCGGCAAAGGGCAGCATGGCGCGGCACGTTTGCAGGGATTTTTTGCGGGGCATCGTGTTGATGCCGCGATACCCCCTCCTTATATAAGCCGCGAACAAGCGCGCGCCAGGCATTTGCGCGGGCGCGTCAAACCACGGAACGAAAGGCCGTTTTCGGGGATACGACGGAACATTACGGGGGCAGCCAGCCCCGCGCAACAGGAGGAACAACAGAATGAGCAAGATCGTCGGCATCGACCTTGGCACCACCAACTCGTGCGTGGCGGTGATGGAAGGCAAGGAGCCGCGCGTGCTGGAAAACGCCGAGGGCACGCGCACCACGCCGTCGGTGGTGGCCTTCACCGAGGATGGCGAGGTGCTGGTGGGCATTCCGGCGAAGCGCCAGGCGGTTACCAACCCGGAGAACACCATCTTCGCCATCAAGCGCCTCATCGGGCGGCGCTTCGACGACAAGATCGTGAAGAAGCACATCGAGCTGGTGCCCTATCACGTGGTGAAGGCCGACAATGGCGATGCCTGGGTGGAGGTGCGCGGCAAGAAGTATTCGCCGCAGCAGATTTCCGCCTACATCCTGGAGAAGATGAAGGAAACCGCGGAGCGCGCGCTGGGCGCGGACGTGAAGCAGGCGGTGATCACCGTGCCGGCCTACTTCAACGATGCGCAGCGCCAGGCGACGAAGGACGCCGGCAAGATCGCCGGGCTGGAGGTGCCGCGCATCATCAACGAGCCCACCGCGGCGGCGCTGGCCTATGGCCTGGACAAGAAGGAGGAAGGCACCATCGCCGTCTATGACCTCGGCGGCGGTACCTTCGACATCTCCATCCTGGAGATCGGCGATGGCGTGTTCGAGGTGAAGGCCACCAATGGCGATACCTTCCTCGGCGGCGAGGACTTCGACATGCGCATTGTCGATTACCTGGCCGACGAGTTCAAGAAGGATCAGGGCATCGACCTGCGCGAAGACCGCATGGCCCTGCAGCGCCTGAAGGAGGCGGCGGAGAAAGCGAAGATCGAACTGTCTTCCACCACGCAGACGGAGATCAACCTGCCGTTCATCACCGCCGATCAGTCCGGGCCGAAGCATTTGCAGGTGAAGCTGACCCGGGCGAAGCTGGAAAGCCTGGTGGAAGACCTGGTGGAGCGCAGCATAGAGCCGTGCAGGAAGGCGCTGGACGATGCCGGGCTGAAGCCTTCCGACATCGACGAGGTGATCCTCGTCGGCGGGCAGACGCGCATGCCCATGGTGCAGGAGAAGGTGAAGGAGTTCTTCGGCAAGGAGCCGCACAAGGGCGTGAACCCCGACGAGGTGGTGGCCATGGGCGCGGCCATTCAGGGTGGCGTGCTGTCCGGCGAGGTGAAGGACATCCTGCTGCTCGACGTTACGCCGCTGAGCCTCGGCATCGAGACGCTGGGTGGCGTGTTCACCCGCATCATCGAGCGTAACACGCCGATCCCGACGAAGAAGAGCCAGATCTTCTCCACCGCGGAGGACAACCAGAGCGCGGTTACCATCCGCGTCTTCCAGGGCGAGCGCGAGATGGCCGCCGACAACAAGCTGCTGGGGCAGTTCGACCTGGTGGGCATTCCGCCCGCTCCGCGCGGCGTGCCGCAGATCGAGGTTACCTTCGACATCGACGCCAACGGCATCGTGCACGTCTCGGCGAAGGACATGGCCACCGGCAAGCAGCAGGAGATCCGCATCCAGGCTTCCGGCGGGCTGTCCGATGACGAGATCGAGAAGATGGTCAAGGAGGCCGAGGCCCACCGCGAGGAAGACCAGAAGCGCAAGGAGCTGATCGAGGCGAAGAACCAGGCTGACGCGGCGATCTACCAGGCGGAAAAGAGCCTGAAGGATCTCGGCGAAAAGGCCGCCGAAGACGACCGCAAGGCAGTGGAGAAGGCCATCGAGGAGCTGAAGGAGGCGCTCAAGTCCGACGACAAGGACGAGATCGTCGCGAAAACCGCTGCCTTGGCGCAGGCCTCGATGAAGCTGGGCGAGGCGGCCTACAAGCAGCAGCAGGCCGATGCTTCCGGCGGTGGCGCGGAACAGGCTTCCGGCGGTGGCTCCTCGGAGGGTGCCTCGCAGGCCGGTGATGAAGACGTGGTGGACGCCGACTTCGAGGAAGTGGACGACAACAAGAAGTAAGGCGTGCGCTCGACAGGACAGGCCCCCGTATCGAACGATGCGGGGGCTTTTTGTCGTGCCGCCGCCATGCCGTTGACAGCATTGCGTCTGGCGGCAGGCCGTGCAAATGCCTTGAAATTTGCCCTGCCGCCAGCCACAAAGGGCGGTGAATGAGCAATCATCGCCTGAACCAGATATCCTTCGGAGACAACAGCCGATGGCCAAGCGGGACTACTACGAGATCCTGGGCGTGTCGCGCACCTGCACGGAGCGCGAGCTTAAGGTGGCCTTCCGCAAACTGGCCAAGCAGTATCACCCCGACGCCAACCCGGACGATCCGGACGCGGAAGAGAAATTCAAGGAAATCAACGAGGCCTACGAGGTGCTGCGCGATCCACAGAAACGCGCGGCCTACGACCGCTACGGCCATGCCGCCTTCGGCAACGGCGCGGGCGGGCCGGGCGGCGGCCCGGGCGGCTTCGGGCCGGGCGATTTCGGGCCGGATTTCGCCCGCACCATGTCGGACATCTTCGAGGAGATGTTCGGCGACTTCATGGGTGGTGGCGGACGTGGGCCGGGCGGGCGGCGCAGCTCGCGCGGGGCGGACTTGCGCACGCAACTGGAAATCTCGCTGGAGGAGGCCTTCTCCGGCAAGACGGTGGAGATCACGCTGACCCGCGCGGTGGCCTGCGAGGCCTGTGGCGGCTCCGGCGCCAGCGCCGAGGCGCGCGCACAGACCTGCCCCACCTGCGGCGGTGTCGGCGCGGTGCGCGCCACGTCGGGCTTCTTCACCGTGGAGCGCACCTGCCCCACCTGCCATGGCGAGGGCAGCCTGCTGAGCGATCCGTGCGGGCAGTGTGGTGGTGCGGGCCGGGTGGAGAAGGAGCAAACGCTACAGGTGAAAATCCCCGCCGGAGTGGAGGACGGCACGCGCATCCGCCTGTCGGGCGAGGGCGAGGCGGGCCTGCGCGGCGGCCCGGCGGGCGATCTCTACATCTTCCTGCACATCCGCCCGCACGAGTTCTTCCAGCGCGACGGGGCGGACCTGTTCTGCCGGGTGCCGATCTCCATGGTTACGGCGGCGCTGGGCGGCGAGATAGAGGTGCCGACCATCGAGGGCAAGAAGGCGCGGCTGAGCGTGCCGGAGGGCACGCAGACGGGCAGGCAGTTCCGCCTGAAGGGGCTGGGCATGCCGGTGGTCAACAGCGATCGCCGTGGCGACATGTATGTGCAGGTAACGGTGGAAACGCCGGTGAACCTGACCGCGCGGCAGAAGGAGCTGCTGCGCGAATTCGCCGGCGAGGCGAAGAACAATTCCCCGGAATCGGCAGGCTTCTTCGCGCGGGCGAAGAAGTTCTGGGAATCCCTCAATGAGTGAGATCATACTGCCACGGCAAATTTGAGGTATTAAATCACCTCAACTGATGCATGAATGCAACACCAAGACAATTTTTACGATTTTTTTACGATTTGCCACGCCGTGCACGGGGGGCGTGAGGGTTGCAATCATGGCGTGATGCGAGTCATGATTTGCGCGGGTAGCGCCCATCACTGGGGAGGGGGCGCTGCAATTGATCGTGCGTGATGGTCATGTCATGCCAGGGGTGTCTGGCATTTCGAGATCCGGGGAGGTTGCCATGAGGGGAGCAATGGGCCGCAATGTGCACCATCTGCATCTGCTGCAAGGGGGGCGTCTGACCAAATACAGGGGCAAGGTGGCCACCATCGCCCCGGCGCTGCTGGCGCTGGCCGTTGCCGCGCCGGTGCTGCTGAGCGCGCCAGCCGCACAGGCCGCCTGCACCGTGGCCGGCAACACGGCCACCTGCTCCGGCACGGACAACACCACGCAGAACATCAGCCTTAGCGGCAATGCGCTGGTGGATATCCAGCCTGGCTACAGCGTTACGGCCAACGTTGGCGACGGCCTGGACATCACCACGGATGCCGCCTCCACCCGCCTGACCATCCAGGATGATGCAACAAATCCATCGACCATTAAAGGCAAGGTGTTTGCCTTGCAGGCGGTGCATCGGGGTACGGGGAATGTCATTGTGGAATTGCATGGCGATCTCACGGGCACCGGCAGCAATGATGCGCTGCGCGTGGACAATACCAGCAGCGGCAATTATATTTCCGTTCTCACCTACGGCACCCTATTCGGCAACACCAACCACGGCATTCACGTGGAGCAGAACAGTGCCGGAGGCGGCGGCACATATGTACAGGCGCTGGGAGATGTAACCGGCAACACGCTGCAGGGCATCATTGTCAAGGGGCTGAATGCCGGTAATGGCAATATTGATGTTGTTGTGGGTTCTAGGGTCTGGTCTCAATAAATGTGTGCGTCTCATGGGCATTTTGGCAAAATGGCAGCGGTTTTTCGTTCGCAGGCAATAGTGGAGCTATTGGCAAGAACGAAAAACCGTCTGATATGAAGCCAAAATGCACATGGGGAGT
>JAJRRZ010000174.1 GCA_024279045.1 Alphaproteobacteria bacterium | reverse complement strand
GTGCGCCGTGAGCAGGATCACCGGCCCGGCGAAGCCATTGCGGCGCATCACCTTGCAGGCCTCGCGCCCGTCCATGTCCGGCAGGCCCACGTCCAGCAGCACCAGGTCGAAGATCTCGTCCTTCAGCAGGTCGATGGCGGCGCCGGCGGTTTCCACCTCCCGCACCTGAAACTCGTCATGCAGGGCGAACTGCTCCAGCAGCATCTCCCGCAGCAGCGGGTCGTCATCAACAATAAGCAGGCTCTGCTTGCGTTTCATGACGTGCATCTCTCCGGCGTGGAATGATATTGCTGGGACTTCCCCATGATGCATACAGCGTTCGCTTTTCACGACACCGTGTCAAGGTGATTGACCCTGCCGTGCCGGAGCGCGTCGCTCACAATACAGTTACGGATATGGTGATGAAAATTGTTGCGACTACTCCTGCCGCGCCGCATCACCCTGCTGTTCCGCCGGTTGCAGCGGGCGCATGCGCACGCGGGTGATGCGGTGGCGGTCCTTCTCCAGGATCTCGAAGCGAAAGCCGTGGAAGGTGAAGGTCTGCCCCACGTCGGGGATGGTCTGCGCCTCGTGGATGATCAATCCGGCGATGGTGGTGGCCTTGTCCTCTGGTAGTTCCCAGCCGTGCATGCGGTTGAGGTCGCGCACCGGCATGGCGCCATCGACGATGAATGCACCATCCTCGTGCCGCACGCCCTGATGCGCGCGGTCGTGCTCGTCGGCAATGTCGCCGACGATTGCCTCCATGATGTCCTCCAGCGTAACCAGCCCTTCCACCTCGCCATATTCGTCCACCACCAGGGCAAAATGCGTCTTGCGCCGCAGGAAGGCGGTGAGCTGATCGAGCAGCGGGGTGTGTTCCGGCACGAACCACGGCGGCAACAGCAGATCACGGATGCTGATGCGCGCAATGTCGCCCCGTGCCCCGGCCAGCGCCGCCAGCAGGTCGCGCGCGTGCAGGATGCCGATGATGTTCTCCGGGCTGTCGTGCCAGACGGGATAGCGCGTAAAGCCGTGCTTCAGCACATAGTCGAGGATTTCCGCCGGCGGGCGCGAGATGTCGATGCTCTTCATGCGCGTGCGGTGTACCATCACATCGCCCACCGTCAGCTCGCGCAGGTCCAGCACGCCGTCGAGCATCTGCAGGTCGCGCACCGGCTTTTCGCTCTGCTCGCGCTGCATCTCGATGGCGCCGCGCACCTCCTCGCGGAAGGAAAGCACGTTCTGCGCCCTGGAAGTGTCGGTGCCCAGCAGCTTCAGGATGCGCCGCACCAGCGTTTCCACCACCATCACCACCGGCGCCAGCAACCGCACCACCCAACGCACCACCGGCGCCACCTTCAAGGCCATCTTCTCGGCATTGAGAATGGCGTAGGTCTTCGGCAGCACCTCGCCGAACACCAGCACCAGCGCCGTCATCACGAAGGTGGCATATACCACGCCCGTCGGCCCGAACAGCCGCAGGAACAGCGTTGTGGCCAGTGCCGAGGCGAGGATGTTCACCAGGTTGTTGCCCAGCAGGATGGCGCCGATCAGCCGTTCCGGCATGTCCAGCAGGCCTTTCAGGATCAGCGCCCGCCGGTCGCCCTGGCGCGCCATGTGGGCGATGCGCGCGCGCGAGGCGGCGGTCATCGCCGTTTCCGAGCCGGAAAAAAAGGCTGACAGCAGCAGCAGGATCGCCACACTGGCAACGATCAGCCACGTATCCGTTTGCATCGCGGCAAGGCTCCTTCAGGAGAAAACGTCAACCACGCTGGGTGGTATCGGGCCAAGGACCTGCAACAAATTTGCATGGCATTTGCGCCAATGCGATACCACAGTGAATGGCGCGCTGCATAGGTGCTCAAGGATGTTGCGCGTCCGGATTCAATGGGTGGCCGGGCCGCCGCCGCTGTCCGCCATGCCACCGGAGTCTGCCGTGGTGGAAGCGGTGGCGGGCATGGTGGTTTCTTCCAGCAGCTCCATCACCCGGGGTGAATCCATGTCTGGCGCCAGGGGAAATGCCTGTGTGTGCACTTGTGCCAGCATGCCCATGCTGGCTGTCAGCGTGCGCAGCTCCACGTGCAGTCGCCGGGCAACGGCCTGTGCGCCGGCATCATCGGCACCTTTCAGCAGCACCATAAAAGTGTAGTCATCGGCACACCCGAGTGTGTCGCAGTTGCGGGTCTGCTCCAGCAGAAGCATCGCCGCGGCACGGCGCAATTCGCTGGGCATCGGCGACAGGCGCAACACCAGCAGCGCGGCCTGTTCCTGCCGCAGGCGGATGGCCTGAAAGCGTGCCAGCGCCCGCAGGAATGCCGCCCGCGAGAGCAGTGGGACTTCCGCATCCAGGCTGTCCGGGTCGCGCGCCAGCCAGGACAATCGCCGTACCCGCTGGCGTGCCTGCGCCAGCTTGTGGCGCGCCTGGCGCATGCGTTCCAGTTCGTGCCGCGTGGCGTGCATGAAACCCTCCGGCAATCGCTGCCGCCCCCCTGTTGTTTCCCCACCTGTGTTTTACGCCGCCGCATCGGCGTTGCCAAGCCTTGCCGCCAGGGCTATGACAGGTGATCCACAGCATGTTTGGCACACATCCGGTGCGGAGAATGTGGCGATGAACGAACAGGCCCCGCAGGTGGCGGTGATCATGGGCAGCCAGTCGGACTGGCCCACCATGCGCCATGCCTGCGACGTGCTGGAAGAGCTGGGCGTCGCGCACGAGGCGCGCATCGTCTCCGCCCATCGCACGCCGCACAGGCTTTACGACTTCGCCAGCACCGCGCACGAGCAGGGCTACAGGGTGATCATCGCCGGGGCGGGCGGCGCGGCGCACCTGCCGGGCATGGTGGCGGCGCTCACTCATCTGCCGGTGTTCGGCGTGCCCATCCGCTCGCGTGCGCTTTCCGGCAAGGACAGCCTGCTGTCCATCGTGCAGATGCCGGGCGGCGTGCCGGTGGGCACGCTGGCCATCGGCAAGGCCGGGGCCATCAACGCCGCGTTGCTGGCCGCCGCCGTGCTGGCGCTGGACGATGCCGCGCTGGAAGAGCGCCTGCGGGCCTGGCGCGCGCGGCAGACCGCGGCGGTGGCCGAGTTCCCCGCCGATGTGGACGAGAATGGAAATGGTGCATGAACGGGGGCTGTAGCGGCGCATGACCTTGCGGGCAATTGCACCGGGCGGCGTCATCGGCATTCTCGGTGGCGGGCAACTGGGCCGCATGCTGGCGCTGGCCGCCGCCCGCCTGGGGTTGCAGGCGCACATCTATGCACCGGCTGGCGACAACCCGGCCTTCGATGTCGCCCACGCCCATACCGAGGCTGCCTATGACGACGAGGCAGCCCTGTGCCGCTTTGCCGAAGCGGTGGACGTGATCACCTACGAGTTCGAGAATGTGCCATTGGCCGCCGCTGCGCTACTGGCCGAACATGCGCCGGTGCGCCCCGGTCCGCTGGCGCTGGAAGTGGCGCAGGATCGCCTGCGTGAGAAGAGCTTTGCCGCCGGTCTTGGCATTGCCACTCCACCCTTCGCCAACATCGAGCACGAGGATGATCTGACCCCGGCACTCGACGAGGTCGGCCTGCCGGCGGTGCTGAAGACGCGCCTCTTCGGCTACGACGGCAAGGGGCAGGTCATGCTGCGCTCGGGCGGCAAGGCCGAGCTGGCCGCCGCCTGGGAGAAGCTGGGCCGCGCGCCGTGCATTCTGGAAGGGTTTGTCGCCTTCGAGTGCGAAATCTCCGTCCTGCTGGCGCGTGGGGCCGATGGCGCGGTGGTGGCCTTCGACGTGCCGCGCAACGAGCACGAACATCATGTATTGCGCCATTCACACGTGCCTTGTGGCATGGGCGCGGATGTGGAGGCCGAGGCCCGCGCCATCGCTGGCAGGCTGGCCGATGCGCTGGATTATGCCGGTGTGCTGGCGGTTGAATTGTTCGTGCTGCCCGATGGCGGGGGCGATGGCCATGGCGCGCCGCGGCTGGTGTTCAACGAGTTCGCCCCGCGCGTGCACAACTCCGGCCACTGGACGGAAGCCGCCTGCCTGCATTCGCAGTTCGACCTGCATGTGCGTGCCGTGGCTGGCTGGCCACTGCCCGAGCCATTGCGCCACCATGACTGCGTGATGACCAACCTGCTGGGCAATGAGGCCGACAACTGGCGCGCACTGGCCGCACAGCCGGATGTGCTGCTGCATCTGTATGGCAAGCGCGAGAGCCGAACCGGGCGCAAGATGGGCCATTACACCCGCCTGCTGCGCCCCACCGGCGAATGAGCGGGAAGAATGCGCCATTCATCCCTGCCGCCATGGCAGAGGCCTGTGGGGGGCAGGGCGTGGTCTTGATCGGCAGTCGATTGGACACCCTCCCGGATATCTCCGTAAACTCCATATCCTGATAGATTGCGTCGACAGAGACAGCATGGACAGACAAGGCGGCACGCCCCGGTGTGGAGCGCGCCGCCTTGCCCATGTTTGTTCGTGTTTTCTCAGCCCTGCACCACCGAAACGAACTTGCGTCCGCCGCGGCTGGTGTGGAACTTCACCTTGCCCTCCACCAGCGCGAAGATGGT
>JAJRRZ010000173.1 GCA_024279045.1 Alphaproteobacteria bacterium | reverse complement strand
TTCATCGGCCCGCCGGAGCGGCGCAACGAGGTGATCTCGTTCGTCAAGTCGGGGCTGCAGGATCTGTCGGTGTCGCGCACCACCTTCGACTGGGGCATTCCGGTGCCCGATGCGCCGGGGCACGTGATGTATGTGTGGGTGGATGCGCTGACCAACTATCTCTCGGCGTGCGGCTTTCCCGACGAAGACGCGCCGCGCATGAAATACTGGCCGGCGGATGTGCACGTGATCGGCAAGGACATCATTCGCTTTCATGCGGTCTACTGGCCGGCGTTCCTGATGAGCGCGGGTGTCGAGTTGCCGAAGCGGGTGTATGGCCACGGCTTTCTGTTCAACCGCGGGCAGAAGATGTCGAAATCCATCGGCAACGTGGTCAGCCCGTTCGATCTGGTGGATGAATACGGCGTTGATCAAGTGCGCTACTTCTTCCTGCGCGAGGTGCCTTTCGGGCAGGATGGCAACTATTCGCACGAGGCGATCGTCAATCGCATCAATGCCGACCTGGCCAATGACCTGGGCAACCTGGCGCAGCGCTCGCTGTCGATGATTCACAAGTATTGCGATGGAGCCATTCCGCAACCAGGCGCGTTCACGGACGAGGACAGGGCGCTGCTGGCGCAGGTGGACGGGCTGTTGCCCACCTTGCGGGAGCATCACGACAAACAGGCGCTGCACAAGGCGCTGGAGGCCATTTTCCGCGCGGTGGCGGAGGCCAACCGCTACTTTGCCGCACAGGAGCCGTGGGCGCTGCGCAAGACCGATGCGGCGCGCATGGCCACGGTGCTCTACGTTACGGCGGAGGTGGTGCGGCAGTTCGGCATTCTCGTTCAGCCCTACATGCCGGAAGCAGGGGCGAAAATGCTCGATCTCGTCGGCGCTGAGGAGGATGAGCGCGACTTCGCCGCGCTGGGTGAGACCGGGCGGCTGCCGCCGGGTCGTGAAATCAGCCGTCCGACGCCGGTATTCCCGCGCTATGTGGAGAAGGACGAGAGCTGATCGGGAGCGGTGCGCAGTAGGCAGTGTTGTCTGCTGCTTTCTGGATGCCTGGATCAAGTCCGGGCATGACGACAAGGGAGGACTTGCGTGTTTCCTTTCCACTATTGCCGGGCTTGAGCCGGCAATCCAGAGCGACGCTTGCATACGTATGCAGCAGGTCAGAGTTGGATGCTTGCCTCAAGGGGCATGATAGGGTTGGAAAACGGTTGAAACATGAGCGACCAGCAGCAGAGCGGAAAGAAAAAGAAACAGCGGGAGTTGCCGCCCATTGAAGCGGTGGAGGTGCCGTTCGTCGATTCGCACTGCCACCTTACCTATGGCACGCTGGCGAAGGAGCCAGAGGCGGTGGTGCAGCGGGCGCGCAATGTGGGTGTGGGCGGCATGCTTACCATCTCCACGAAGCTGGAGACGTTTGCCGAGGTGCTGGGCATGGCCGAGCGCTTCGATGACGTGTGGGCCTCGGTGGGCACGCATCCGCACCATGCCGAGGCGGAGAAGGATATCGTCTCCACAGAGAAGCTGGTGGAGCTGGCGGCGCACGAGAAGGTCATTGCCATTGGCGAGGCGGGACTGGACTATTTCTATGACCGCAGCCCGCGCGATGTGCAGCAGGAGGTGTTCCGCCAGCACATCGCGGCGGCGCGTCAGACGGGGCTGCCGCTGGTCATTCACACGCGCGAGGCGGAAGAGGACACCGCGCGCATGCTGGAAGAGGAGACGGCGAAGGGGGCATTTCCGTTTGTCATGCACTGCTTCTCGTCCGCGCCGTGGCTGGCGGAAAAGGCCATCGAGCTGGGCGGGTATGTGTCGTTTTCCGGCATTCTCACCTTCAGGAAAGGTGAAGAGGTGCGCGAGGCGGCGAAGCTGGTGCCGCTGGATCGGCTGCTGGTGGAGACCGATGCGCCGTTCCTGGCGCCGGAGCCTTACCGCGGGCGCATCTGCGAACCGGCGCATTCGGCGGTAACGCTGCGCTATCTGGCTGACCTGAAGGGCTGCACGGCGCGGGAGATGGCGCG
>JAJRRZ010000172.1 GCA_024279045.1 Alphaproteobacteria bacterium | reverse complement strand
GGTGGCCGGGCTGGAAAATACGCTGCGGCTGCTGCCGGTGCAGCAACGCACGCTGGAGGAACAATTGGCCACTGCCCGCAATCAGGTGCAGACGGCACAGCTCAATCTGGCGCGCACGCGCATCACCATGCCCTTCGAGGGCCGCATCACCAACGTGGCGGTTGAGGTGGGGCAGTTTGCGCCCGTCGGCAAGGCACTGGCCGCAGCCGATGGCATCGATGCAGCGGAGGTGGAAGCACCGTTCCCCGTGGCGCGGATGCATACGCTCATTTCACTGGTGGAAGGCAGCGCCCCGGCGCTGGTGTTCGATCCGCAGCGGGTGCACGAGCGGGCAAAGGCCTATGGCCTGCATGTGCGCGTGGTGCTGGAAGATGGTGCGCGGCACGTGGCCTGGCAGGGCCGTTTCGACCGGCTGAGTGGCAGCGTTGATGCACGTACCCGTACCATCGGCGTGGTAGGCGTGGTGGACAAGCCTTATGCCGATGTCATTCCCGGAGTGCGCCCGCCACTGACACGCGGCATGTTCGTGCGCATGGACGTTCTGGCGCGGCCCATTGACGAGGCGTTGGTGATTCCGCGCAAGGCATTGCGCGAGGACAACAGGGTATTCGTTGTCGACAACGATCAACGGTTGGCAATCCGCTCCGTCAAGGTAAAGGCGCGGCTGGGTGATCTGGTGGTCATCGGCGAGGGATTGAAGCCGGGCGAGCTGGTGGTGTTGAGCGACCTGGTCCCGGCCATTGCCGGACAGAAGCTGCAGCCGGAAGAGGATGCAGCCGCCCTGCAACAATTGCTGGCGCTGGCCGCAGGCGAGAAGGATGCATCGGCCACCAACGCCGGGCAGACCACCGGTGAAGCTGCCGGCAAGGGTGAGGAGGCGCGTCCATGAAGGCGATCGTGCGCTATTTCGTCTCCCACCCTACCATCGCCAACCTGCTGATGCTGGGCATCATTGCTGCCGGGCTGCTGGCGCTGCCACAGATGCAGCGCGAGACCTTTCCGCGCATTGCCCCGCGCACGGTGGAAGTCAGCGTTGCCTGGCCCGGCGCGCGGCCCGAGGACGTGGAGCAGGTCATCTGCGAGCGGCTGGAAGACGCCATTCACAACGTGGACAATGTGCGCGAGATCATCTGCACCGCTCAGGAAAACATGGCCCTCGCCACTGCGGAGATGGAGGAAGGAGCGGACTTTCAGCAGTTCACCGCGGATGTGCGCACCGAGGTGGGGGCCATCGACGACTTTCCCGACCTGGTGGAAGATCCGGTGGTGCGCCAACTGGGGCGGCGCGATTTCGTAACATCCGTCGCGCTTTACGCTCCAACGGCCAGCACGGCAGACCTGAAACTGCTGGCCGAGGAGATGAAGGCGCGCATGGAGCGCACCGGGAAGATCCCGCGCGTGGTGGTGCGTGGCTTCTCGCAGCGGCAGATTCGCATCTCGCTGGACACGGCCAGGCTGCAGGCGCTGGGGCTGTCGGTGTTCGACGTGGCCAACGCCATCCGCCGCAGCAGCCTGGATGTGCCTGCCGGCACGCTGGAAACGCGTGCGGAGGATATTCTCATCCGCTATGCCGCCGAGGGCAAGCGCCCGCGCGACTACGAGGATATCGTCATCAAGGCCACGCCGGAAGGCGCGCAGGTGCACCTGGGTGAAGTGGCCCGGATCAGCGAGGCATTCGAGCGGCGCGAGGTGTCTTATCACTTCAATGGCAAGCGCGCCGCACTGCTGGATGTGTTCAAGACGCCGCAGGACGACGTGCTGCGGGTGATGGATGCGGTGAAGGCCTTCATCGCCGAGCAGAAACACCTGATGCCCAATGTGCGGATGGTCATCACCAACGATGCCGCCACGCAGGTGCGCGACAGGTTGCAACTGATCCTGAGCAATGCCGTTCAGGGCCTGGCGCTGGTGTTCGTTACGCTGTGGTTGTTCTTCGGCCTGCGCTATTCGTTCTGGGTGGTGCTGGGGCTGCCGGTATCGTTTCTTGGCGGCATGCTGCTGATGGTGTGGGGCGGCTTGACCATCAACATGATGACGATGATCGGTCTGCTCATCGTCATCGGCCTGTTGATGGACGATGCCATCGTCATCTCCGAGAACATCGCCGCGCAGCGCGCCCGTGGCAAATCGCCGTTGCGTGCGGCGGTGGATGGCGTGCAGCAGGTGTTGCCGTCCGTGTTCGCCTCGTTCATCACCACGGCGGTAATCTTCGGCTCGCTGGCCTTCCTCAAGGGCGACCTGGGGCAGATCCTGCGGGTGATTCCCATTGTCATGCTGTTCGTGCTGGCGGTATCGCTGGTCGAGGCCTTCCTCATTCTGCCGCACCACCTGTTGCACACGCTGGAAAAGGATGCGGCACGGCAGGCCGCCGGCGGGGGCGACGCCGAGGGGCGCAATGCCGATGGCACGGTGGTAATGGGAGGGCAGTTGCAACAGCGCATGAATGCCTGGGTGGAACGCCTGGGCAAACGGCTGGTGGAACCGGCGGCGCGCCTGGCCGTGCAGTGGCGGTATCTCACCTTCGGCCTTGCGGCGATGCTGTTTCTGCTGGCGGTGGCGGCGATGGCTGGCGGCAAGGTGAAGTTCGAGGCCTTTCCGGACCTGGACGGCAACACCATCACCGCGCGCATCCTGCTGCCGGCGGGCACGCCGCTGGAGCGCACCGAACAGGTGGTGGGCCGTGTGGTCGCGGCGCTGCGCCAACTGAACACGGAAGAAAAGCCCAACCAGCCGGGCCAGCAGGATCTGGTGCACAACATCTCGGTGGAATATGCCCGCAACGATACCGCCGGGGAGAGCGGCCCGCACGTGGCAACCATCGTTGCCGACCTGCTGGACGCGGAGGTGCGCACCATCCGGATCGAGGAAATACTGGCGCGCTGGCGCGACAAGACACGCCACCTGCCCGATGTTACATGGATCCGTTTTGCCGAAACGAAGATCGGCCCGCAGGGTCTGGCCATCGAGATGCGCCTGCAGGCCGACGATCTGGACATGCTGGACCGGGCCGCGGGCGAACTGGTGGCATGGCTGAGGGGTTACCGCGGGGCGGTGGATGTCTCCGCCGATTTGCGCCCCGGCAAGCCGGAGGCACGCATTCGCCTGAAGCCCGGCGCACGAACCCTGGGCATCGACGGGCGGCTGGTGGCCGACCAGTTGCGTGCGGCGTTTCATTCGGTAACGGTGAACACCGTGCAGCGCGATGGCGATTCCATCGATATCGACGTGCGGCTGAACAAGGGCGGGCGTAACGAGCTGGCCGATCTGGAGACCTTCGAGCTTGCGTTGCCCGACGGGCGGCTGGTGCCGCTGACGGAGGTGGCGGACATCACCCCGGAGCGCGGCCTGTCGCGCATCAGCCGCATCAACGGCCAGCGGGCGGTTACCATCACCGGCGACGTGGAGACCCGCCTGGCCAATGCCAACGAGATCGTAACCGATGCCATGACGCGCTTCGTGCCGAAACTGCTGGAAAAATATCCGGGGCTGCGGGTATCGCTGGAAGGGGCCGACCGCAAGGCCCGGCGCACGCAGCAGTCCATCCTCTCCGGTTTCGTCATCGGCATCATCGGCATCTATCTGCTGCTGTCCTTCCAGTTCCGCTCCTACGTGGAGCCGGTGGTGGTGATGTCGATCATCCCGTTTGCCTTTGTCGGCGCCATTGCCGGCCACTTGCTCATGGGGCTGAACTTCTCCATGCCATCGCTGCTGGGGCTGGTGGCGCTGGCCGGCGTGGTGGTGAACAACTCCATCCTGCTGGTGAACTTCATCAAGCACTATCATGGCGAGACGAACTCGGTGAAAGAGGCCGCGCCGCTGGCCGCACGGGCGCGTTTCCGGGCCATATTGCTGACCTCCACCACCACTTTCGTCGGCCTGTTGCCGATATTGTCGGAGCGCTCCCTGCAGGCGCAGGTGCTCACCCCGCTGGTGGCCTCGCTGGCTTTCGGCCTGCTGGCGGCGACGGTGCTGGTGCTGTTCGTGGTGCCGTCCGTCTATGCCATCCTCGATGACTTCGGCCTGGCGCGGTTGGATGATCCGGCAGAGTCTGAAGAAAATGCCACACACGCTCGTGCCGGTGCGGCAGCAGCTGGCGATGCATGATGTCCAGGACAATTCACCGGGCTGCTGGCCGCGGCTGCAGGCAGTCCATGCAGCGTGTTTGCCGCAAGAGACACCGGCAGGCCATGGCAGGGCCATTGACAGGAACGCAAAGCCGGACGAAGCCGGCCTTCAGGGTTCTCAAGCCAAGGTTCTTGGGCTCAGGACTCATTAAGGAGGCATGGCAGATGCATCATTTGCTTGAAAATCAGCCCCTTTTGTCAGCTGGGAATATCCGTGGGTATTTCCAGAGGCAAAAGGGCGCTGATATGCAGCGTAAATAGCTTGGGATGCCGTGAAAATCTATGGGGCCTGAGCCTGGGGTCTGGTCTCAATAAACGAGTGCTTTTCATGGGCATTTTGGCAAAATAGCAGCGGTTTTTCGTTCGCAGGCAATAGTGAAGCTATTGGCAAGAAAGAAAAACCGCCTGATATGCAGCCAAAAGGCCCATGGGCAGTGCTCAGGTATTGAGTCCAGACCCTAATCCGCCGCCGGCATCACGCGGCGCACCTCCGCTGCGATCAGCCCTTTCGGCCCGCGCCCATAGCGCACGAACAGCACGTCACCCGGCTCCGGCTCTTCCAGTCCGGCCCGGCGCAAGATCTTCATGTGCAGAAAAATGTCCTCTTCCACCCCGTCGGCCAGCAGAAAGCCGAACCCCTTGGGGCGATTGAACCATTTTACCCTAGCTTCCATCCAGTCCGATTCGGGACGCACCTCCACATCCGCCAACCGTGGTCTGCGCTCCATCACCGCGGTGGACACGTCCAGCTCGATGATGCGTACCGCCTGGTAGCCTTTCTCGCGGCGGGCCACGTCGCATTCCACGTAGGCTCCTTCCGGAGGAGCGTCATATCCGCTCTTGCGCAGGCAGCTAAGGTGCAGCAGCACGTCGCGTTTCATGCCGTTGTCCGGCACCATGAAACCGAAACCACGCGCTTCGTCAAACCACTTCACGTAGCCCGACATGCGATACAGCGTAACTTCTTCATCCGGTGGCGGCCCCATCACCACCCGTGGCCGGCCAGCCGGATCAAGCTTGCCATCTCCGGTCCCCGCTTCCCACTGTTCGTCCGGTTTGTCGAACCTGTGCTCGAAATCCGGCAGTTTTTCCAGCTTGTCCCCCGGCATGTAATTCTTACCCCTGAAACATAATGACTCTGGCGAACAGCTCATGCATTTGCATCATGCCGCCGATTCGCTCCCCACGAGTATCCCATAACAGACATGCGGCGACAAAACGGCAAATTCCAACCGCAAGGTGAAGTACGCCCCTGTTACCACAACCCACCCACAACAGACAATCATCCGTCCCAGATATCCACATCTTTCCGGCACGGGGGCGCAGTGCACCGTTTACGCTTTTCTTACCATGTCTTGCGCATTCTGCGGACAGACCGCGCGATAACGTGCGTAAGCGATCAGCCGGGAACACAAGTCATGAACACAAGCGATCAGCCCCACCTGCACGCCGGAATAGGCGCCATCGGCCTGATGGACGTGTTGCGCGGCATGCTGCACCATCGCAAGAAGCTCATCGTGTTTTCCACGCTGCTGTTCGCTGCGCTGGGCTATCTCGTTATCGTGCTGGCTTCGCCGGTCTACACCGCCAGCTCGCAGGTTCTCATCGAATACGAGGAAATACCTTATATCCGCACTGACATCGGCACACAGCCCACTGCGCCACGCCAGATCACCGACCGCGACGTGCGCAGCCAGGTGGAGGTGATACGTTCTCCCGACATGGCGCTGAAGGTGCTGAACAGGTTGGGGCTGATTGGCAGCCGCGAATTCGACCCGCTGAAAAAAGGACTTGGTCCGCTTGCCCGGCTGAAGATCGCGCTTGGCTTCTCGCCGGATCCACGCCGTCAGACTCCAGAGCAGCGCGCCCTGCGCATCTGGAACAAGCGCCTGAAGGTCTATGACCTGCCCAAGACCAGGGTCATCGTCATCGAGTTCAGCTCTTCTTCGCCGAAGATTGCCGCTGATGTGGCCAACACGCTGGCCGAATTCTACATCGAGCAGACCCGTTCCACGCGCCTGGCGAAAACCGGAGAGGCCCGCACCTGGCTGCGTCAGCAGATCGACAAGTTGCGCCGTGAAGTGGTGAAGGCGGAGAAGGCCGTGGAGAGCTACCGCGCCAGGGCTGGCCTGTTTCAGGGCGTGCAATCGAAGTTGCACAACCAGGAACTCAGCGAGCTGAGCGCGCAGATCGTCCGTGCCGCCGCAGAGCGTTCCCAGGCCGAAGCCAAGGCCAGGGCCATCCGCCAGTTACTGAAGCAGGGCAGGGTGGAGAATTCCGCCGATGTGCTCAGCTCCCGACTCATCCAGCGCCTGCGCGAGCAGCAGGCCCAGGTGCGCCGCCGCCTGGCGGAGCTGTCCACCATCTATCTGGACAATCACCCCCGAGTGCGCGCGGTGCGCCGCGAAATGGCCGACCTGAAGCGCCAGATCAACGCCGAGGCGCGCAAGATTGCCGAATCGCTGGAGCAGCAGGCGCGCATTGCCGCCGCGCGCGAGGCCGAGTTGCGCGCCCGTCAGGCAAAACTGAAGAGCCGTGTTTCCGCTGCCTCGCTGGACGAAGTGAAACTGCGCGAGCTGGAGCGCGAGGCCAAGGCCCAGCGTTCGCTGCTGGAGAGTTTCCTGGCCCGCTACACCGATGCCCTCACCCGCAACGATGCCCAGGCGCTGCCCGGCATGGCGCGTATCATCTCCCGCGCCATTCCGCCGGCGGCTCCGTCATTTCCCCGCATGGGCCCCATCATGCTGCTGTCGGTGCTGGCCGGGCTGGTGCTGGGGCTGGGTCTGGCCTTCATCCTGGAAGTGATGGCCGCTGTGCAGCGCGCGGAAGAGCTGGCTCAGGTGCCGGATACCCCACTGTCTCACGCACCGCATGCAGCACAGCCACACGCGCCACAGCCATATGCACCGCAGCCACACGCCATGGCCCGGCTTTCCCCGCAGTCCGCCGCGCAATCAGCTTCGCAAGCTGCCGGGCAGGCCGCAGTCATGCCACGGCAGGATGCATCCGCCCCCGCCGCAGGAGCGCAACACGCTGCCAGCCAGACCGGAGCGGCTTTGTCAGCCGCTGAGCGGTCTGCTTCCGTAACGTCGGCGCGTCTGGACGAGCGCCTGCAAGGCGTGCTGCGCGCCACCACCGTAACCAGGAGCAAGACGGCAACCGGGGACAATGCGGCGCAAGCCACCACCAACACGGCTGCTGCTGCCGCCAGCAGCGGACCGGAATCTGCCGATACCACCACTGCCGGCACCAGGCCGGAAGGCGCCTTGCATGCATCCGGCCAGCCAGAAGGGCAGTTGCGCGAATCCATGCAACCCGCCGACCCGCTCGCCGAGGGTGTGCGGCGGCAACTGCTCCGCTGGCAGGAGGAAGACGGCCTGCAGCTTGTGGCTTTCGGCGAGCTCGGCCTGCCGGCAGGGCAGGGAAGCCGGGCCCTGCTGGATGCTGCCCGTGCGCTGGCCAGACAGGCGCGTGTCATCCTGCTGGATGTGGCCGATGAACCGTTGCGTCTGGACGAGGCCGACCGTGCGGGCCGTTTGCCGGGGCTGGGCGACATGCTGGCGGGCAAGGCAGGCTTTGCCGACATCGTGCGCGCCGACGTCCGGCAGCCCCATCTGCATCTGACCGCTGCCGGCAGGCAGCCCGTGCGCACCGATGGTGCCGCGGGCAGCCAATTGCGCCAGTTGCTGGAGGCGTTGCGCGAGAGCTACGATCTGGTGCTGTTGCACGAGGGACTGCCGCGCTATCCGCTGCAGGAGGAACAGAGCCTGCTGCCGCTGGCCGAAGCCGTGCTGTTGGTGTGCAGCGGCGAGGAATGCGAAACTGCCGAAGCCTTGGCTGGATTGCTGCGCAAGCGCATCTCCATTCCCTCCACCGTTATTTCCCCGGAGGAAGCCCGTGCCGGCAACGCCGTGGAAGCCGGCATGGATGGCAGGGAGGGCGATAGCGCAACCAGCGGCAAGGCCACTGGCCTCAACTGATCACCCGCTCACATTCCCGTCTTTTTTGCGCCAGGGCCAGGGCCCATAAATGAGGTTGCGTCATTTGCTTGAAAATCAGTGTTCTTTTGCTCGCTTGAAATGCCTGTAGGTATTTCCAAGGGCAAAAGGGCGCTGATTTGCAGGGCAAATGGCGCAAATTCCATGTAAATTTATGGGGCCTGACCCTGGTCGTCGGTCGCGCTCCCGGCCTCCAGCAGACCCATCATGGCTCCACCGGCATCGCTTATAAGCGCCAGGCGACCAACCATCGGTACCACCAGCGGCGCACGCAGGATTTCACCCCCGGCCAGGCTGGCCGCACGCAGCGCCGCATCCAGATCCGGCGTCCGCATGTAGGCCATCCAGTGATCGGGCAGATCGCCATGCCGCGCCTCGTCCATTTCCAGTATGCCGCATACTGCCCATTCACCCTGCCGCGCCAGGTGATAACGGCTGCCGTCGCGCAAAGGCACTTCCTCGAATCGCCAGTTCAACACTCTCCCGTAAAAGGAGATTGCAGCGCGTGAATCGCGGCAGTTCAGCTCGTGCCACCAGCCATCCGCCAACCCATTGCCTGGCAAGGTGAACGCCATGGCATCGCCGGCGGAAACGGAAGTCTGCATATGCATCGGTCCGGCCTTTCGTTTGTTGGTATCATCGTTGCCATTCACCCCCGCGTGCTTGCGTTCTGTCTCTTGCGGCAGGCGCGGCAAGGGCAGGAATCAGGCAGGTTTGCGGCATGAGCCATGTGCGCCGCACCCATTTGAAGGGCATTGCCTGCCCGCTGCCATCTTCATGTCATGTTCGAGCGATTGCCGCATGATCACATGCTGCGCGCAAGCCTGCCTTGCACACACTGCATGAAAAGGCGAGACTTCTGGGTTCCACGGGGCTTGACGCGCTTGTGGAGCAGGGCTAAAGCATCGCTACACGACTGGCGCGTCGGTCATTGCTTCGGCGCGTCGGGCGATGCAAGCCATACAGGGTTCAAGCATGACCTTCCGGCAAGCAGGCCGGGCAGGTCCTCTGAATTCAAGGCAATTCGGCAGATCAATGCATCATGCCGAGTTGTCTTTTTGCACGTTTGCGCTATCCGGCATTGTCCGGCAAGCGGCAGACGCGCGGGACTTTTGGTGTTTTTTGGCACGACGGATTGTTCCGGCGTGCGGCAGGAGATCGAGACAAAGGCCGGGCCAATCGCCCGGAGAGAAGGTCAGGAGCGAACATGCCGACGATCAATCAGCTCATTCGCAAGCCGCGCAAGGCGCCGGTCAAGCGCAACAAGGTGCCTGCGCTGCAGGCTTGTCCGCAAAAGCGTGGCGTGTGCACGCGCGTCTACACCACCACGCCGAAGAAGCCCAACTCGGCGCTGCGCAAGGTTGCGCGTGTGCGTCTGACCAATGGTTTCGAGGTTACCAGCTACATCCCCGGCGAAGGGCATAATCTGCAGGAACACTCCGTGGTGCTCATCCGCGGTGGCCGTGTGAAGGACTTGCCCGGTGTGCGCTATCACATCATTCGTGGCGTGCTCGACACGCAAGGGGTGGAGGGTCGTCGTCAGCGCCGCTCCAAATATGGCGCCAAGCGTCCGAAGTAAGGGAACAATCATCTGTCCGCAATCGTCTGAATGGTTTGCGGCAGATCAGGCAAGACAAGTCAGGGAACAGGTGCAATGCCCCGTCGTCGTCGCGCTGAAAAACGCGAGATCAATCCGGACCCGAAATTCGGGGATCTGGTGCTGTCGAAATTCATCAACTGCCTGATGTATGACGGCAAGAAGTCCGTGGCCGAAAAAATCGTCTATGGTGCGCTGGACATCATCGAGCAGAAGATGCGCCGCGATCCGCTGGAGGTGTTCCACGAGGCAGTGGACAACATCAAGCCGCAGGTGGAAGTGCGTTCCCGCCGTGTTGGTGGCGCCACCTACCAGGTTCCTGTCGAGGTGCGCCCGGAGCGTCGTCAGACGCTGGCCATCCGCTGGCTGATTGCTGCTGCCCGCGCGCGCGGTGAGCGTACCATGGTGGAGCGCCTCTCTGCTGAGTTGATGGATGCCGCTGCCAACCGTGGTGCGGCAGTCAAGAAGAAGGAAGATACGCACCGCATGGCCGAGGCCAACCGCGCCTTCGCCCATTACCGTTGGTAACGGTGGTCAGAGGCAGGCGCGTAAGCCGCACGGACAACGGATAAACGGGATTTCGGAGCAATATCATGCCCCGCAAGGTAAAAATCGAAGATTACCGCAACTTCGGCATCATGGCTCACATCGATGCTGGCAAGACGACGGTAACCGAGCGCATTCTGTATTACACCGGCAAGTCCTACAAGATTGGCGAGGTACACGATGGCGCCGCCACCATGGACTTCATGGAGCAGGAGCAGGAGCGCGGCATCACCATTACTTCCGCCGCCACTACCACGTTCTGGCGCGAGAAGCGGCTGAACATCATCGATACACCGGGCCACGTGGACTTCACCATCGAAGTGGAGCGCTCCCTTCGTGTGCTCGATGGTGCGGTAACTGTGCTGGACGCCAATGCCGGCGTCGAGCCGCAGACGGAAACCGTCTGGCGTCAGGGCGACAAGTATCAGGTGCCGCGCATCGTCTTCGTCAACAAGATGGACAAGATCGGCGCTGACTTCTACGCGTCGGTGGACTCCATCAAGGAGCGCCTCGGTGCCCGCGCCGTGCCCATCCAGATTCCCATTGGTGCGGAGGATGCATTCCAGGGTGTGGTCGATCTGGTGCGCATGGTGGCCATCATCTGGGACGAGGAAACGCTGGGAGCGAAGTTCCACGAAGCCGAGATTCCCGCAGACTTGAAAGACAAGGCCGAAGAGCTGCGCACGGAGATGATCGAGACCATCGTCGAGCTGGATGAAGAGGCCATGGAAGCTTACCTCTCTGGCGAGGAGATCTCCGAGGACAAGATCCGCGAGCTGCTGCGCAAGGGCACGCTGAGCAACGAGTTCTTCCCCGTGCTGTGCGGCTCTGCCTTCAAGAACAAGGGTGTGCAGCCGCTGCTCGATGCGGTTGTGGACTATCTGCCTTCGCCCGTGGATCTGCCACCGGTGAAGGGCGTCGATCCGAAGACGGACGAGGAGATTGTCCGCAAGCCCTCCGACGACGAGCCGCTGTCCATGCTGGCCTTCAAGATCATGGAGGACCCGTATGGCACGCTCACCTTCGTGCGCGTCTATTCCGGCAAGGTGAAGAAGGGCACCACGGTGCTCAACTCCACCTCTGGCAAGACCGAGCGCGTGGGTCGCATGGTGCTGATGCACGCCAACGACCGCGAGGAGATCGACGAGGCATATGCCGGCGACATCATGGCGCTGGTCGGCCTGAAGGATACCCGCACCGGCGACACTCTGTGTGATGTCAGCAAGCCCATCATTCTGGAGAAGATGGAATTTCCCGAGCCGGTGATCGAAAAGGCCATCGAGCCGGCCAGCAAGGCCGATCAGGAAAAGCTCACCATCGCCCTGCAGAAGCTGGCGAAGGAGGATCCATCCTTCCGTGTCTATACCAACGAGGAATCGGGTCAGACCATCATCGCCGGCATGGGTGAGCTGCATCTCGACATCAAGGTGGACATCCTCAGGCGCTCGCATAACCTGGAGGTTCAGGTCGGAGCGCCGCAGGTGGCCTACCGCGAGACCATCACCCGCAAGGCCGAGGTGGATTACACGCACAAGAAGCAGACTGGCGGTGCCGGCCAGTTCGCCCGCGTCATCATCGAGGTCGAACCCAACGAATCGGGTGCTGGCTACGAGTTCGAGTCCACCGTGGTTGGCGGCAACGTGCCGAAGGAATACATCCCCGCCGTGGACAAGGGCATTCAGTCGGTCATGTCTTCCGGTGTCATTGCCGGCTTCCCGGTGGTGGACGTGAAGGCCACCCTGAAGGATGGCGCCTACCACGAGGTGGACTCCTCCGCCGTGGCCTTCGAGATTGCCGGACGCCAGGCCATGCGCGAGGCGCTGGCCAAGGCTGGTGCGCAGTTGCTGGAGCCGATCATGAAGGTGGAGGTAACCACGCCGGAGGAATACCAGGGCTCCATCATGGGTGATCTGAACTCCCGCCGCGGCCAGGTGCAGGGTACCGATCTGCGCGGCAATGCGGTGGTGATTACTGCGATGGTGCCGCTGGCCAACATGTTCGGCTATGTGGATACTCTGCGCTCCATGTCCCAGGGGCGTGCCAATTTCACCATGATCTTCGACAGCTACAAGCCGGTGCCGAAGAACGTGGCCGACGAAATCATCGCCAAGGTGGCCTGACAAACACGCTGAACAGCACGGACAACCACGAAGAGACGGAGACAAGACCATGTCCAAGGAAAAATTCGAACGCACGAAGCCGCATGTGAACATCGGCACGATCGGCCACGTTGACCACGGCAAGACGACGCTGACGGCGGCGATCACGAAGGTTCTGGCCGACGAGGGCAAGGCGGAAGCGACGGCG
>JAJRRZ010000171.1 GCA_024279045.1 Alphaproteobacteria bacterium | reverse complement strand
TGTCGGCCACAAATACTTTTCTTCAGGAAAAATGATGCGTTGTGCCGGCTTGCGGCGGCGCTGCGCCGGCACAACAACATTTTTGCCTGAGGAAAATTGCAAGGCTTTGCGCCATTACGACGCAAAGCCTTGCAATTTCCGTTGCATCAAGTTGCGTATTTTTCCTGTTCATGCTGTGCCTTGTGAATAGTTCACGCTCGACTGTGCCGCCAGTTTGTCTTTTTCGACGCCGCGTTGCCGTGCCAGCCCGCCCTGCGGCCTCGCGTCAGGCGCTCTGCCTGTCCACTGCCAGCAGACAGCAGAAATCCACCGCCAGCATGGCCGCGGCCAGCGCGGTGATCTCGCCCGCGTCATATGGCGGCGCCACTTCCATCACGTCGAAGCCCACGAAGTTCGGCATTGCGCCCCGATGGCCAGCCAGCTCCCACAGGATGGCGCGCGCCTGATGCGTGCTCAATCCCCCGGGCACCGGTGTGCCCGTACCCGGCGCGAAGGCCGGGTCGAGGCAGTCGATATCGAAGCTCAGGTAGACCGGGCGCGCACCCACCACATCGCAGATCTTCGCGGCAATCTGCCTGGCGCTCATGGCGTGGCAGGCAATAGCATCAATGATGCTCATGCCCTGCCCCGCCTCGCCGGGATAGGCGGTGCGAATGCCGATTTGCACGCATGCCTCTTCCACGATCAGCCCCTCATGCAGCGCCTCGGAGAAGACGATGCCATGATCGATGCGCCCCTCGCCCGCGCCCTGCTCCACGTCGCGATGCGCATCGAAATGGATGAGCGCCAGCGGCCCATGCCGTTCACACACCGCGCGCAGCACCGGCAGCGTGCAGTAATGATCTCCGCCGAAGGTAATGGGAACGGCACCCGCGGCCAGCACCCGCGCGATGTGGGCGGCAAGATTTTCGGCCATCTCCGATGGCCTGCCCCAGTCGAAGGGCACATCTCCCGCATCCACCGCCCGCAGCCGCTCAAACGGATCAAAACTCCACGGCCAGATCGGCCCCCAGGCCAATTGCAGGGATTGTTCGCGAATGGCGCGCGGGCCGAAGCGCGCACCGGGGCGATTGGTGGTGGCGACATCGAACGGCACCCCGGCGAACACCACATCCGCGCCAGAGAAATCCGCGCCATCGTGCGCGGCAGGCTGGCGCATGAAGCTGACCAGACCGGAATAACTCGCCCGCTGTTCGCTCATTACGCCATCTCCTTCTGCTCCGCTCTCTGCCCGGCTCCCTGTCCCGCTCATCATTGCGATGGGGATGGCATGGCGCCCGCGTCCGTCGCCAGCCGCTCTTCCTCCTCGGCCATTTCGCGCAAGGTGGCGCGCGCCGCATCCATTTCCTGCTGGCGCTGCCACATGCTGGCGTAAACGCCTCCCAGACGCAACAGCTCCTCGTGCGTGCCGCGCTCGCTGATGCGCCCGTGCTCCAGCACGATGATCTCGTCGGCGTCGACAATGGTGGACAGCCGGTGCGCGATGACCAGCGTGGTGCGGTTTTCCGATACGCGCTCCAGCGCCGCCTGGATCTGCCGCTCGGTCATGGTGTCCAGCGCGCTGGTGGCCTCGTCCAGCACCAGGATCGGCGGGTTCTTCAGAATGGTGCGGGCAATCGCCACGCGCTGCTTCTCGCCACCGGAGAGCTTCAGCCCGCGCTCGCCCACCAATGTGTCGTATTGCTTCGGCAGACGCATGACGAAATCGTGGATCTGCGCCATCTTCGCCGCGGCGATCATCTCCTCCTCGCTGGCATCAAGGCGCCCGTAGCGGATGTTATAGCCGATGGTGTCGTTGAAGAGCACCGTATCCTGCGGCACGATGCCGATGTTGCGGCGCAGCGATTCCTGCGTAACGTTGCGGATGTCCTGCCCGTCGATGAGAATGCGCCCCGCCGTCGGCTCGTAGAAGCGGAACAGCAGCCGCGAAATGGTGCTCTTGCCCGCGCCCGACGGGCCGACGATGGCCACCTTGCGCCCCGCCGGCACGGTGAAGCTGATGCCGTGCAATATCTCGCGTTCGGGGTCATAGGAAAAGCGCACGTCCTCGAAACGCACCTCGCCATTCCTTGCCACCAGTTCCTTCGCATCCGGTGCGTCGGCGATTTCCGGCGGCATGTCCAGCAGCAGGAACAGCGTCTCCAGATCGGTCAGCCCCTGGCGGATTTCGCGATAGACCGATCCGAGAAAATTCAGTGGCTGACCGAGCTGTATGAGCATGGCGTTGACCATGACGAAGTCGCCCACCGTCAGCCGTCCCGCCTGCACGTCCAGCGCCGCCATGGCCATGACGATGGTCAGCCCGGCGGTGAAGATGGCCGCCTGCCCGGCATTGAGCATGGCCAGCGACTTGGTGGTCTTGATGGCCAGTTCCTCGTATTTTGCCATGGCCGCGTCATGGCGGCGGGCCTCGTGTTCCTCGTTGGTGAAGTATTTCACCGTTTCGTAGTTCAGCAGGCTGTCAATGGCATAGCCGGAAGCCTCGTTGTCCGCCGCGTTCATCCGGCGGCGCACCTGCGTGCGCCACTCGGTAACCGACCAGGTGAAAGCGACATAGGCCGCGATGGTGAGCAGCACCACCAGCGAATACAGCCAGCCAAAGCGCGCCAGGATAATGCCCAGCACCATGAGGATTTCGATGGTGGTGGGAATGGTATTGAACAGCGAAAAGCGCAGGATGATCTCGATAGCCTTGGTGCCGCGCTCGACGATGCGTGCCAGCGCGCCGGTGCGCCGCTGCAGGTGGTAGCGCAACGACAGCGCGTGCAGATGGCGAAAGGCGGCATCGGCCAGCCTGCGCACCGCCGCCTGCCCCACCTCGGCGAAGAACCAGTCGCGCAACTGGGCGAAAGCCACCATCAGCACCCGGCCCACGCCATAGGCGATGACCATGAACAGCGGCACGGCCACGAATTGCGCCGCGCGCGCCTGCTCCGGCGGCAGGGCGGAGAGCGCGTCCACCGCATGCTTGTAGGCAAAAGGCACGGCGACGGTAATGACCTTGGCCAGCAACAGCGAGGCCATGGCCAGCACCACCCGCAGCCGCTGGCCGGGGCGATCCTTCGACCACAGATAGCCGAACAGCCGCAGCAGCGTCGGCATCACGCCCAGCGGCCTGGCCTGTTCTCCCAGGGCGTGGGCATCGTCGGGCAGCGCGGTGGTGGAGAGCCGTCCGGGCATTGGCGGGCGTCCTGTTCGCTCATCAGGTGAATTGCCTGCCCGCAGAAACACCACCCGCGCGACAAAAGCAAGCACACCGCCCGCGGTTCTCCATCAGACGCACACCTGTCCGCATGGCGGAAGGGGCTGCGGGTAGCCTGACATCACGTTATCACAGATTGCGCGCGCGGAAGGTATCGCAGCGGCGGATATCGCCCGATTCGAAGCCGATACGGAACCAGCGCACCCGCTGCTCGGCGCTGCCGTGGGTGAAGCTGTCCGGCACCACATAGCCGTGCGAGCGCTTCTGCAGGCGATCATCGCCAATGGCCGCGGCCAGTTGCAACGCCTCTTCCAGATCGCCCCGCTCCAGCAAGTGTCGGTTGTGATTGCCCCACACACCGGCCAGGCAGTCTGCCTGCAGCTCGACCTTGACCTGCAATTGGTTGCCCGCCACCCGGCCCACGCCGCGCTTGGCCTGCTGCACCTTGCCAAGGATGCCCAGCAGGTCCTGCACATGGTGTCCCACCTCGTGGGCGATCACGTAAGCCTCGGCAAAGTCGCCGGAAGCGCCCAGCTTGCTGCGCATGTCGCGGAAGAAGGAGAAATCCAGATAGATCTTGCTATCCAGCGGGCAGTAGAACGGCCCCATGGCGGCGGATGCCATGCCGCAGGCGGACCGCACCGCGCCGGAAAACAGCACCAGCTTCGGCTTTTCGTAAGTACGCCCCAGCCGCTGGCTGAAGATTCTGTCCCAGGTGCGCTCCGTGGTGCCCAGCACCTTGGCCACAAAGATCTTCTCCGCATCGTTGCGCTCGGCAGAAACGCCACCGCCCGTTCCGCCGGGCGCCTGCCTAGTTGCCACCTCGCGCGTTGGCGAAGGCATCAGCCCGCCACCACCGCCGAAAATCAGCGACAACGGATTGATGCCCATGAAATAGGCCACCAGCAGCAGCAGCACGATGGTGCCCAGCCCGAAGCCGCCGCCACGCCGTCCTCCCATCGGGATGCGCACCCGCCGCCCGCCGAAGCCGCCTCGCCCCGGAAAGCGTGGCAGGCGAAAACCGCCCGCGCCGCGCCGGTCTTCCACGTTGTGCGAAGGTTCCTCGTTGTCCAGCCGCATGGTTCTGTTACCCCCGGATCAGCAGGTTTCCACTGCCCATACCCTACCCCGGCACGGGAAATGCTGACAAGCGTTTGCGGATGTTCTACCTGTTGGCCTCATTCGGATTCACCCTTCTCATCCTCAAGGCAGGCTGGCAAACGCCAATGACCCGTGAGCTGAAAATACTGGCCATGCAGTCCGACCCGCTGGTCGGTGATCTGGCGGGAAATGCCGCGAAGGCTCGCGCCGCACTGCAGAAAGCCGCGCAGGCCGGCGCCGACTTGGTGGTGCTGCCGGAGTTGTTCATCGCCGGCTATCCGCCGGAAGACCTGGTGCTGCGCCAGGGTTTCCTGCGCGCCTGCCGGGCGGAAATGGAGGCGCTGGCCGCCACCACCAGCGAGCAAGGACCGGCCCTGATCATCGGCGCGCCATGGCTTGACGACGATGCCGGCAAGGCGCACAATTCCGTCCTGTTGCTGCATGCCGGCAAGGTTGCCGCCATCCGCCACAAGCACGAGCTGCCCAATTACGGCGTGTTCGACGAAAAGCGCGTGTTCGCCCCCGGCCCGCTGCCCGAGCCGGTGGACTTCCGCGGCGTGCGCCTGGGCCTGTGCGTGTGCGAGGACGCCTGGCTGCCCAGCGTCTGCACCCATCTGCGCCAGCGCGGCGCGCAAGCGCTTGTCGTCATCAACGGCTCGCCCTTCGAGATCGGCAAGCAGGGCCAGCGCAAGCGCCAGATGCGCGCCCGCGTGGCCGAAACATCGCTGCCGCTGCTCTATGTCAACATGATCGGCGGGCAGGACGAGCTGGTGTTCGATGGCGGCTCCTTCGCGCTCAATCCCTTGAGCGCGGACAATGCCCCCATCCCGCCAGAGATACCGCCAGAGGAACAGGCGGACGAACATGCCGCGCCCGACGTGGCCCTGCGCCTGCCGCGCTTCGAGACGGCCAATGCCCTGCTAACTCTGCGCGAGACCGAGGACGGGGGCTTGCGCTTCGACCGGGGCGACATCGCCGAACGCCCCGGCGAACTCGAAGCCATCTGGCGCGCCTGCGTGCTGGGCGTGCGCGACTATGTGGAAAAAAACCGTTTCGAAGGCGTCATTCTCGGCCTGTCCGGTGGCATCGATTCCGCCCTGGTGGCGGCCATCGCCACGGATGCGCTGGGGCCAGAACGGGTGCACTGCGTGATGCTGCCATTCCGCTACACCTCGCCTGAAAGCATCGAGGACGCGGCGGAAACGGCGCGGCGGCTGGGTGTGCAATACGACATCGTGCCCATCAACCAGCCGGTGGAGTCGTTTTTCTCCACGCTCTCGCCACTGTTCGGCAACTTGCCGCCAGACACCACGGAGGAAAACATCCAGTCGCGCACGCGCGGGGTGATCCTCATGGCCCTGTCCAACAAGAAGGGCTGGATGCTGCTGTCCACCGGCAACAAGTCGGAAATGGCGGTGGGCTACGCCACGCTCTATGGCGACATGAATGGAGGCTTCAACCCGCTGAAGGACATCTACAAGACCACCGTCTATCGCCTCGCCGAAATGCGCAACGAGCAGCGCCCGCCCGGCTGCCTGGGCCCGGAAGGCACGGTAATTCCGGAGCGCATCCTGCTCAAGCCCCCCTCCGCGGAGCTGCGGCCCGACCAGAAGGACGAGGATTCGCTGCCGCCTTATGAAATCCTCGATGCCATCCTGCATCAGCTCATCGAGGAGCGCCGCTCCGTGCCACAGACAGCCGAGCGGCTCGACATTGACGAAGCGCTGGTGGCGCGGGTGCAGAACATGCTGTTCGTGGCCGAATACAAGCGCCGCCAGGCGCCGCCAGGAGTGAAAATCACCGCCGTGAGCTTCGGGCGCGACTGGCGTTATCCCATCACCCACGCCTGGCGCGAAAACAGGAAGTGAGCCACCATCCATGAGCGTCATTACCCGCTTCGCTCCCTCGCCTACGGGGCATCTGCACATCGGCAACGTGCGCACCGCGGTGCTCAACTGGCTGTTCGCCAGAAAGCACGCGGGGCGCTTCATCCTGCGGCTGGACGACACCGACACACAGCG
>JAJRRZ010000170.1 GCA_024279045.1 Alphaproteobacteria bacterium | reverse complement strand
CGGCGGCGTCTACGGCTCGCTGATGTCCACGCCCATTCTCAACATGCCGCAGACAGGCATCCTCGGCATGCACAAGATCCAGCAGCGCCCGGTGGTGCTGGAAGACGGGCGCATCGAGGCAAGGCCGATGATGTATCTGGCGCTGAGCTACGACCACCGTCTGGTGGACGGGCGCGAGGCGGTTACCTTCCTGGTGCGGGTGAAGGAGTTTCTGGAAGATCCGGAGCGCCTGCTGCTGGATCTGTGAGAGGCGCCAAAGCTTGCAGAATTGATCGTGAATTGTGCGCAAGGCACCGAGCTGTCCGGCCAAGCGTCGGCTACAAGGTTTTTCATCATGATCAATTCAGGCAGGGCTCTTCAGCGCATCCTCCATGTATGTGGTCATTTCATCAAGCACCGCGTCGTGAAAGCGCGCGCCGGGATAGTCATGAAACTGCGCGATACATGGCACTTCCGCATGCAGCGCAGCGCCGCGCGCCGCCTCGTCGAAGTCGAACCACACGATTAGCGGCACACCGCCCTGGGTCATGTCGATGAACACCCAGAACTCCTCCGTCGCCAGCAGCGCCGTACCGGGCCGCGCCTGAACGGGCATTTCCAGCCGCGCACCGAAGCGTTTGCGCCAGCGCCGCCAGGCATTCCATGTGCGCGCCGAAATATCCACCTGCGTGCGCCGCAGATAGGGCATGCCCGCGAACGGATTGCCCGGATTGTCCAGCCCGCCTGCGCCGTCCGCATTATCCGGCTGATCGCTCATCCGATGCTCCCCGCTCACTCGTCCAACTTGAAGTCGATGGTGATGCGCTCGCCAGCCACCGGACGGAAGCGCTCATCGGCATAACGCACATGATCGGGATGATCCCGATACAGATCGATCACTTTCTCGTGGCAGAAGCGCACATCCCACAGGTAGCGATATTTCGGATCATCAGGCTGCACCGCCACGCCCGTTTCCACCGACAACACGCCGGGAATGGCCGAGAGCACCTTGCGCCCCTCCTCGCGCAGGCGCGCCGCTTCTTCCTCGTTCAGACCGTCAACATTGTAGAAGATGACGTGCGCCACCTCGTGCCACGCACGCGCCGTGGCCAGCACCTCATCGGCGCGCCCCGCGCTGCCCCACAGCTCGATCATGCGCCTGCACTCCGCCGCAATGGCTTCGCGCACGCCCGCAACCTGCGCGGTGTAGCCCTTCACGCCCTTGTTCACATTGGCCGTTATCACCCGCGCCGCCGCATCGGACAACGCGGTATAGTAGTTGATCTTGGCGACACCGTTTTCGATCAGCTTGCGGAACTGCTCGTCCGACAGACCCGTACCGCCGTGGATCACCAGCGGAATGCCCAACCGCTCGTTGATTTCCGCCAGCCGCTGAAAATCCAGCTTCGGCTCGCCCTTCATGCGCCCGTGCACGGTGCCGATGGACACCGCCAGGAAGTCCACGCCCGTGGCCTGCACGAAGCGCGCAGCCTCCTCCGGCGTGGTGTAGCGGATCTCTCCGGGGTGTTTTTCGGCATCTTCGCCTTCCACGCCGGGCACATAGCCCAGCTCGCCCTCCACCGGCACACCCGCGGCATGGGCAGTCTCGGCCACCTCGCGGGTGATGCGTGCATTTTCCTCGAACGGATGATGCGAGGCATCGACCATCACGCCGTTGCAGCCGAGGCGAATGCCCTTGACCACCGAGTCCAGGTTCTCGCCATGATCCAGATGGATCGCCACCGGCACCGTGGCGCGCTTTGCCGCCCTTACCGTCGCCGCCATCACCAGCTCGAAGTCGTAATACTCGAAATGCGATTCCGCCAGGCTGAGAATCACCGGTGCGCGCGTCTGCTCCGCCGCGGCCATGATACCTTCCAGAAAGTCCAGCGACACCAGGTCGAATGCGCCCACGGCATAGCGGTTGGCATGAGCGTGTCCGAGCATATCCAGCATGTTGACCAGCGGCATGACCCCTGCTCCCTCCTTTGTCGATGATGGGTTGTCGTGCCGGTTCTATCGCAAAGTCATTGGCGCGGAAAAGGCAGCCTTTCAATGCATGACGGAAAAGTGGCTTGCCAGATGAGGCAATCGCATCTGGCATCAGACATTGAAACGGAAGTGCATCACATCACCATCCTGCACAACATAGTCCTTGCCTTCCTGGCGCAACTTGCCTGCCTCGCGCGCGCCCACCTCGCCATTGTGGGCAATGTAGTCTTCGTATGAAATGACCTCCGCGCGGATGAAACCACGCTGAAAATCGGTGTGGATAACGCCCGCCGCCTGCGGCGCGCAGGCCCCGCGCCGCACCGTCCAGGCCCGCGCCTCCTTCGGCCCGGCGGTAAAGAAGGTGATCAGATCCAGCAAGTCGTAACCGCCCCGGATAAGCCGGTTCAGTCCTGGCTCCTCCAGCCCCAGGCTCTGCAGATACTCGCGCTGCTCCTCGTCGTCGAGCTGCGCCAGTTGCTCCTCCAGCGCCGCGGCAATCACCACCACCTGCGCCGCCTCGGCCTCGGCCTTGGCCCGCACCTTCGCCACCCAGTCATTGCCATCGGGCAATGAATCCTCATCAACGTTGCACACATACAGTACCGGCTTCGCGGTGAGCAGTTGCAGGCGCTTGAAGCGCGGCTGCTGCTCCTCGCCGATCTCTGCCAGCCGCGCCGGACGCCCCTCGCGCAACTGCTCCAATGCCTTCATGATGACGGCCAGCTCCGCCTTCGAGTCCTTGTCGCCCGTCGCCGCCTTCTTTTCCAGCATCGGCAGGCGCTTCTCCAGGCTCTCCAGATCGGCCAGCATCAGCTCCGTCTCGATGATTTCCGCATCACGCAGCGGATCGACACCCCCCTCCACATGAGTGATATCGGCATCCTCGAAACAGCGCAGCACCTGCACAATGGCATCCACCTCGCGGATGTTGGCCAGAAACTGATTGCCCAGTCCTTCGCCCTTCGACGCTCCCCGCACCAGCCCGGCGATGTCCACGAAGGTGATGCGTGTCGGCACCGTCTGCGCCGACTGGGCAATTTTGGCAATCTTTTCCAGCCGCTCGTCGGGCACCGCCACCTCGCCGACGTTCGGCTCGATGGTGCAGAATGGATAGTTCGCCGCCTGTGCGGCGGCTGTTTTCGTCAGCGCGTTGAACAGCGTGGACTTGCCCACGTTCGGCAGCCCGACAATGCCGCATTTGAACCCCATCGCTCATTCGCCCCGTTGTGGTTGCGCCGGTGGTGGCGCATCCATGGTTACCTTGCTGGCGAAGTCGCTGAAGCGCCCCGCCACCAGCAGCGGCACATGCCGTGCAACCGCCTCCAGCAGCGGCCCCAGCCATGCCTGCTCCGCCTTCGAGAAGTCCGACAGCACGTAGCCATGCACCCGGTTCCTGTCGCCCGGATGGCCAATGCCCATGCGCAACCGGTGAAAGTCCGCGCCGATATGCGCGATGATGCTGCGCAGACCATTGTGCCCGGCGTGGCCGCCGCCACTTTTCACACGGATGCGCCCCGGCGCCAGATCCAGCTCGTCATGAATGACGATCACATCCTGCGGCGAGAGCTTGTAGAAGCGCGCTGCCTCCGCCACTGCCCTGCCCGACTCGTTCATGTAGGTTGCGGGCTTCAACAGCAATGCCTTCTCGCCACCAACGGCGCCTTCAGCCACCTCACCCTGGAATTTCTTTCGCCACGGGCCAAAACCATGCACCCGCGCGATCTCGTCCACCGCCATGAAGCCGATGTTGTGCCGATGGCCGGCATATTTCGTGCCCGGATTGCCCAGTCCGACAATCAGCTTCATGCCCCGCCCCCCGCCTTGCATCACACAGGAAACATGCCGACATCATGATGCCGGAGCACCATGAACGATACGGCCCGGAAATGCCCTGACAGGCACCACCGGGCCGTTTCCAGAAGAAACTCCTGGCGAAAGCCACTCACGGAAGAAATCACTCTTCCGTGTTTTCTGCATCCTCGCCATCTCCTTCCTCGTCTTCGCCAGCAGCTTCCGTACTGGCCACGCGACCGGTGATGGCGCACAGGGTGAAGTCGCGATCCTGAATCACCGGTTCCGCACCTTCCGGCAGCTCCACGTTGGAGATGTGCAGCACGTCGCCAATTTCCAGCCCGGTCAGATCGGCCACGATCTTCTCCGGAATATTGTCGGCACTGACATACAGCTCCACCTCGTGGCGCACGATGTTCAGCGCGCCGCCACGCTTCAGCCCCGGCGACTGCTCATGATTGACATATTCCACCGGAATCTCCACCGCGATGCGCGCGCCCTTGCCCAGCCGCAGGAAGTCCACGTGGATGGGAAAGTCGCGCACCGGGTCAAGCTGCACATCACGTGCAATGGCGCGCACCTTCTGCCCGTCGATGTCAAGCTCCACCAGCGTCGATTCGAACATGCCGGTGTTGACCTGCTTCAGCAGATCCACATACCCCACGGAAATCATCTCCGGGGCCTGCTTGTCGCCGTAGACGACACCGGGCACGCGGCCCTCCTTGCGCAAGCGGCGTGCGGCCCCCTTGCCGCCCTTCTCGCGCCGCTCGGCCTTCATCTGGATAATCTTGGCCATGTCAGCAACTCCGTTTTCAAGACCGCCAGCCAGCACACCAGGCAGTGCCGCGCCAGCCCATTGATCCCGGCAAAATCCTCCAACTGCGGCGAGCTTCCTCCAGGGGTGACCGTCCCCGCCGCTTGATTGCCAGACGACATTGTCCGGGAGATTGCGCGCATATAACGCAAATCCACCCTGCCACGCAAGCCACCCGGCCAAGCAAACCGCCCCGTCAGGCAAACCACCCGGTCAGGTTTCATTTCTTCACGATGTCAAGAAACTGCACAAACACACGCATGCACACATTGCCCGATACAGCACTCTCAGCCCACTTGCGCGAAACGATCCTGCCGCAACCGATGACGTTCGTCCGTCAGCCGCCAGATCACACCGATCATCGCCGCCAGCGCCGCCAGCCCCACCACGCCGGCAATCAGGAACATGATCATGAGCTGATACTTGACCGCCTCCACCGGCGGCGCACCGGCCAGAATCTGCCCGGTCATCATTCCCGGCAGCGAGATGATGCCAGCCGCCGCCATGGCGTTCATGATGGGCGTCAGCGCCGTGCGCAGCGCCTGCGCGGCGAATGGCCGAATGGCCTGCCAGCGCGTACACCCAAGCAGCAGCCGCGCCTCGATGGCCGCGCGCTCACGCGTGGCGGCCTCGGTAATGGCATTCAGCCCTAGGGTGATGCCGGTCATGGAGTTGCCCAGGATCATGCCGAAGATCGGCAGCAATTGCCGCGGTGCATGCCATGGCTCGGGGCGCAGCACCACCAATTGCGCATACAGCACCGCCAGCACGCCTATGAACAGCAGCGATGCCGAGCCGGGCAGCCAGCGCCACACCCCCGCCAGCGGGCGCTGCTGGCGGCGCATGACCTCGCGCATGGCCATGCCCGCCATCACCGTTGCCGCCGCCAGGGTGATCCACAGGTTGGTGGCCTCGAAGATGAACTTCAGCACCAGCCCCACCAGCAGCAACTGCGCCACCATGCGTGCCGCCACCCACACCAGCGAGCGCGCCAGCCCCGCCTGAAACAGCAACGCCAACCCTGCCGTGATCACCAGCAGCAAGGCCGAGGCCGCCACCTCCCAGTATTGCAGCGTGATATAGCCGTTCTGCGCCATTGCCCTGCCCGCGCTTTGCCATGATTACAAGACGACCCTATCACCATGCAGAAACATGAAAAGAACAAATAATGATTTTCCACAAGTATTCGCAAGGCGTTCACAATTCCGGCGGCATCTGCTCCGGCTCCAGCCGGCCCTGTTCCATGCGCCAGAAACGGCTGCCCAGCCGCCGCGCCTGCGCTGCATCATGCGTGATGAGCAGGATGGCCACCCCCTCTCCCAGCAACCGTTGCAGCAACGCCTCCACCTTCTGCCGCGATGATGCATCCAGCGCCGAGGTTGGCTCATCAAGCACCAGCGCTTGCGGCTGCATCGCCAGCGCCCGCACCAGCGCCAGCCGCTGCCGCTCGCCGCTGGAGGTGCGGCTGATCGACCAGTTCATTGCCTCCGTCGTCAACCCCACCGCCGTCAGCAAATCGTCTGCATTGTCCGGATGCACGAAATGCTCCCCCACGCGCTGTGCCCACCAGCCACTTTCCGCCGGCACATAGGCCACCAGCCGCCGCCATTGCGGCGCCGGCATGGCATTGCGCGATTGCCCCTGCCACAGCACGTCGCCCTCGTTCGGATCAAGGTCGGCAATCGCCCGCGCCAACACCGACTTGCCCGCGCCGGACTGCCCCATGACAACGCCGCATTCACCAGCGGAAATCGACAGTGTTGCCGGATGCAGCAGCCCCGGTCTGGCCAGTTGCCTCACCTCCAGCATGTGCGCACCCTCGCCATTGCCACAGGCCTTCAGCCACCCATCTGCCGGCGCATGTTGCTCATGATCCGGGCCGAAACGGCCTCCTGGGAATATCCGGCCTCCGCATCACTCTCACCCACCAGATCGCGGCGGATTTCTGTCGTCAATTGCGCCAGCGCTTCCTGCACTTCGCGAACCTCGCTGGAGGAATAGGCGTCATCAGCCGATGCGCGCTGAAACACATCCAGAAATCGCTGATATTCATCCAACACATTCGCCCCCGCCACCAGGCTGAGCTTGTGAGTGATGAACTGCAGACGCAACCGCTCGCGCTGGCTGATCTGCCCCGCCGCCAGCACCTCTTCCAGCAGGTCCAGCAAGCTGGTGTAGATGGTCATCTTCAGCTCGGTGAACTTCAGCGACCATTCCTTTTCCAGCTCTACTTCCGTCTGCTTGTTCAGCAGCAATGCAGTGATCAGCACCGTCGCCACGATGCCCAGAATCACCAGCAGGATTTCCTGCGTGAACGGCCACTCCTCCGCCACCCGGTAGGAGGCCCGCAACCACAGATACCCACCCACCACCAGCGCCACCGCCAGCAGCAGATACAACATATCCTGCCGCCGCAGCACGGTGATTTTCCGCCATTGCCTCATGGCCGCCTCCCGGCAGAGAAATTCATGCGCTTGCCACCTGCCCCGGGCTGGTTGCCCTGCGCGCCCTCATCCCGCGTCCTTGCCACGGGCGCCGCTACCTGTCCCGTTATTCGCTCCGCCAACGGCCTCGGCAACAGCACGGCCATGAACCCCGGCGCCTTCATCCGCCCGGCCAGCGCCCCGGCCTTCTCGCCAAAGCCGAAGAAAATATCGCCACGCACCACGCCACGAATGGCCGTGCCGGTGTCCTGCGCCACCATCAACCGACGGAACGGCCCCTGCCCTCCGCTCGGACGCGGCGCGGTGGTTTCCAGCCACACCGGCGCACCATAGGGCCAGTAGCGATAATCCACCGCCAGCGACGCCATCGGCGTCAGTTGCACCCCTTGCGCGCCATAGGCCCCCAGCCGCGCATCGGGCAAATCGACAATGCGGAAGAACACATAGGATTTGTTCTCCCACATCAGCTTGCGCGCCTGTTTCGGATGCCGCGCCATCCAGCGGCGAATGGACTGCATGGACAATTTCTCGCGCGGGATGATGCCACGCTCTATCAGCAGCTTGCCCACGCCGGTGAAGGGATGCCCTGTCTTGCCCGCGAAGGCCAGCCGCACCACCCGTCCATCAGGCAGGCGCACCCTGCCGGAACCTTGTATCTGCATGAAGAACTTGTCCACCGGGTCTTTCAGCCAGAGGATTTCCAGCCCCCGCCCCTTCAGTGCGCCACGGTCGATCTGCGCGCGCGTGAAATAGGGCCGCGCCCTCCCCTTCACATACCGCCCGTAGGCCACGCCCAGCCGCTTCGCCTCCGCCGGCTTCAGCCGCACCAGATCATCAGGCCGTGCGTGAATCGGCACCGCATACCCCTTGCCGCGCTTCAGGCTGCCGCGGACTTCCGGCTCGTAATACCCCGTGAACAGCCCCTGCGGCTTGCGCCCGGCATTCACCGCCACCGGCGTGAAATACCGCTCGAAAAATGCCCGCGCCTGCTTGCGCGAGGCCTTCTCCGGCAGCTTCAGCGCCGCCTCGCACGCCTCCCGCCAGTCCACCGGACGCCCGCCATATTTCGCCGCACGCCAGTAATAATCATGCCGCAACATCGCCCGGCACGAACGCCGAAACGCCGCCAGCGCCAGGGCATGATCCGCTGTCTCCCAGCCAGGCAGATCGGCAAAGCGCAGCATCACCGGTTTTTTCGCCATGGCCGCGCCCCCCGCCATCATCAGCGCCAGCAACATCACCGCCGCGCCCACCACCAGCCGCCACGCGGCGATTGCCCGTTCAAGCATTGCCTTCCCCACCATACTGATGCAGCCGCGCACCGTGTTTGTCGAGCCAGGCCTCCGCCTTGCGCCAGTGCGGACAATGCGCCGCCACCAGCCGCCAGAAGCGCGGCGAATGGTTCATCTCGCGCAGGTGCGCCACCTCGTGCGCCGCCAGATAGTCCAGCACCATTGGCGGCGCCAGGATCACCCGCCATGAAAAGCTCAGCGTGCCGGAAGTGGACGACGACCCCCAGCGGCTTTTCTGATCACGCACCATCAGCCGGCTGAAACGCACCTCCATCGCCTGCGCATAATGCCGACAGGCGCGCAAAAGCTCGCGCCGCGCCTGTTCCTTCAGCCAGTCCGTCAGCCTACGCGGCAAATGCTCCTCCGCCCCGGCCACGCACAGCCGCCGCGCCCCGGCCACCTCCTCGCGCCAGACGCTGCCGCGCCCACGCGCCCCTGGCACATGCACAATCAGATGCTCCTCGCCGCGAAAGGGAATGTGCACCCCGTGACGAAACGCCACCACCGCGCCACGCGCCGCCAGTTTTTCGGCAATCCAGTCCTTGCGGCTCCTGGCGAAGGCAAGTCCTTCATCCAGCGCCACCCCCGGCGGCACGATCACCACCGCGCGCCCTTCCCCCGGCGGCAACCGCAGGATGATGCGCCGCGCCCGTGCACTGCGCCGCACCACCACCTCCACCGCGCGACCCGCGCAGTCCAGCACCTCGCGCAACTCCTCCGCCGGCGGTGCACTGCGCAACATGTCCACCCCGCGCCGCAACAGCGAGCGCCGCGGCTTGCCGCCGCTTGTGCCACTGCTCTTGCCACCAGCCCTGCCGGGCGAGCCACTCATGATTCCGCCCGCAACCGCCCCCGGCGGCGCAGCTCCTCTTCCACGAAATCCGCCAGTCCGGCAGCGGCCTGCTCCAGCAGATCGAGCACATGCTCGAAGCCTTCCTCGCCGCCAAAATACGGGTCGGGCACCTCCTGCCCCGCCGCCCCCGGCGCAAAATCCAGAAACAGACGGATGCGCTCCGCCTGCGCATCATCGGCCAGCGACAGCAGGTCGGCATAATTTTCCCGATCCATCGCCAGGATCAGGTCGAACGCCTCCAGGTCGGGCCGCTTCACCTGCCGCCCGCGCAGGTGCGAAATATCCACCCCCCGCCGCGCAATGGCCCGCTGCGCACGCTCGTCTGGCGGCTCGCCAATATGCCAGCTTCCCGTGCCGGCGGAATCGACCTCCACCAACCCTTCCAGGCCGCGCCGCTCGATCTCGCGGCGAAACAGCCCCTCCGCCATCGGCGAGCGGCAAATGTTGCCCAGGCAAACGAACAGTATGCGCAATGCAGCCATCTCCGAATCGGTTTGAATACAACTCGATCTCATGTGGCCGCAGCCACCACCACATGTCAAACCCGGCACGGAACGGAAAAAGACCCCGCCGGAGGGGAACGGCGGGGCCAGTCGGGGTAGCCGGTCGAGGGGACAAACCGGCTCGGGGGGACAAGGGAGAGAAACACGAACTTCATGTATGTGCCTGTCGAGCGAACATCATTGGCTGGTTGCCTCCCGGTCGCTGTTGCCGAAACCTCACACATCCTGACAGATGCCGATGCGGCAGCCCATGGCGGCATCTTGCCCGTAAGGCTCCGCCGCATGGTTCGGATACGGCAGGGCAACGCCCGGCGTGGTCTTGTAGATCACCACGCTGCCGGCTTCCGCGCCAGCCACATGATCGCGAACCACCTCCGCCATCTCCGCGAGCATGTGCGGCGCTTCCCGCCCCATGCCCGACTGCTTCAGCGCCACCCCGGCAAAGGCTGTCAACCCGAACGCCGCAAACACCACTGGATACACCACCCACCGCATGTTGCACCTCCCTGCCGGAACCCGCGCCTGCCACCAACCCCCGGTCATGCGCTTCCGGCAATGTCTTCATGCTCCATGCCTAACAGATGAATGTAAAACCCACGCTGAATACACCGTTCAGATTTTATTCATTTTCGCGGGCCATTTTCGCGGAGTGCCCCCACCAATCCGCATGCCTCGCCCAAGATCAGGCCACACCCCCGGCTGACGACTTGCAGCGCCGCATGAAGGCGATGAATGCCTCCACCCACGGCGATTGCCGCGCATGCCGCAAATGCGCAAATCCGGCCACCAGGTTGTGCAACACCAGCCCGTCGTGCGCACCGTCGATGCCGTGCCCGCGCGCCACATCCCAGGCAAACACGGCCCCGGCGCACGCACAGCCCTCAAGCGATGCATGATGAAACTCGTGCGCCCGCATCACGTCCCGCCCCGCCTGCTCATCACCCGGCATGGGCGACCACGGCGCGCGCCCCGTGGGCCGCAAATGGATGATGCCGCGCCCCTGCGGCTTTTCATGCATCACTGCCTCGCCGGGCACCACGCCGCACATCCGCGCCATCTCATCACCCCAACGGATGCGCTCGGCCAGATACATTAGCCCGCCACACTCCGCATAAGTGGGCAGCCCAGCCTCGATGGCCGCGCGGATGCCGGCGCGCATATCCGCGTTGGCTTCAAGCGCCCGCATGTGCGTTTCCGGAAAGCCTCCGGGCAGAAACAGCCCGTCGATGTTCTCCGGCAGCCGCGCATCAGCCAGCGGGCTGAAGAATGCCAGATCCACCCCCAGCGCCATGAAGCGCTCCAGGTCGTCGGCATAGGTGAAGCAGAACGCCGCATCGCGCGCCACCGCCAGCCGCAGTCCCTGTCCCGGCCTTTCCCCTTCCACCGCAACGTGCGCATCCGGCGCACACGGCACACCCGGTGGCGCATCCAGCCCCGGCGCCGCTTGCGCGATCTGCTCCATGCGCGCCAGATCCACCTGCTCCGCCACTCGCCTGCCGATTTCTGTCAGCCATTCCTCCCGCCGCGCCGCATCGCCCGGTGTCGTCAGGCCCAGGTGGCGCTCTTCCAGCACCAGTTCGGCGCTGCGCCGCACCGCGCCAAGCACTTCCAGATCCGTATAATGCTCCACCGCCGAGCGCAGCTTTGCCTCGTGCCGCGGCCCGGCCACCCGGTTGAGGATCACCCCGGCAATGCGCACATCCTCGTCGAACGCCTGATAACCCAGCAACAATGGTGCAATGCCCCGCGTGATGCCTTCCGTGTCGATCACCAGCACCACCGGCGCGCCCAGCAGTTTCGCCAGCGCCGCGTTGGAGTCGATGCCATCCAGCGCCAGACCGTCATGCAGGCCCTTGTTGGCCTCGATGATGCTCACATCATGCCCCGCCGCCCGGCTGGCAAACAGCGCGCGAATTTCCTCCGGCGCCTGCGTGTTGAAATCGAGGTTGTAACTGTCGCGCCCACTGGCCAGCCGGTGCCACAGAGGGTCGATGTAATCCGGCCCCTTCTTGAACATGCGCACCTTGCGCCCGCGCTCGCTCAGCGCCCGCGCCAGTCCCACCGAAATGGTGGTCTTGCCGGAGCTCTTGTGCGCGGCGGAGATGAAGATACGCGGAATATGGAGCATGCCGGTGTCCTGTGTGCCGAGGTTCGAACCAGCCGCCCCTACCAATCCAGATCGGCGCTGGCCAGCCGCTCCAGTTGCGGTTTCACCCGCTCAATGGCTTGTTCGATCAGCCTACGGTGCGCCTTGGGCAGATTCAGCGCCAGCGCCGCCGCATGCCCCTTCGGCGACATCTTCAGCAGCGTCTTGGCGACAATGTCTATCAGCTTGTCCTCGTCATAGTGGGCATACTTGTCTAGGAACGGTTGCAGGTAATGCTCCACGAACACCACGTCCACCACGTTTTCCAGCGCCTGGCTCAACCTGTCCTTCTTCAGTTGCTCCTTGCGCACCAGCCGGCCCACCTCGGCGATCTCCTCCTCCGTGTAGCCATGCCGGCGCATGATTTCGCCCAACAGCTTCGCATGGTGCTCGCGGCACGCCTTGCGCCACTGGTTATAGCCCTTGCGCCCCTCCTCGTAGTCGGAACGCGGAATGTCGAAGCGGCGGATATGCTGCCCATAAGCGGCAATGATCAGGGTTTCCGGCGCATCCCTGTACATCTGCTCCAGCCGCTGCAACATGCGCCGCGAATACACTTGCTCGAACGGCATCTCCACGCCATCCAGCACATCCCTGCGCGGATCTTCCGCATTGGCCGCATCGATCTCCGCCAGCACCTTTTGCAGACGCTCGTTCATTCCCTCGCCTCCACCTGTCATCCCGTCAGGATATGAAACGCAAAACGAGGCCTGCCGCAAGCGACAGGCCCCGCCATTTTCCATTCAGATGAATATCCGCGCCAGCAGATGGCACGACATCAGCCCGGTCAGGCCGCTTTCTTCAAGCCCGCACCCTCCGCCTCCGCGGCCAGATGCGGGTCCACCTCGGCATCGGCCAGCGTCGTGGGCAGAATGTGCAGCGTCTTCGCCGCCACCAGCGTGATGGTCACCGCCACCGCCACGCCGCCAAGGCCCAGCAGTATTTCCGGCAGGCTCGGCGCATAGGAGGCAATCATGCCGTCATTGAAGCTGCTGCTTTCCTCCATGCCGGGGAACAGCACCAGCGGATAGCTCTGCCCGCCGATGATGATGAAATACATCAGCGCCATGCCGCCCAGGATCACCAGCAGCGCCGCCGTGATCACCGGCGCATGACTGCTTCGCGCACTGTTGGAAAACACCAGCAGCAACGGCGCAATCGTGCCCAGGCCGATGAAGCCCACCCAATAGAGCCAGCTGTAGATATTGCCCGAGGCAAACAGATACGCCACCGCCGAGCGATGCTCCGCCGCATACAGATCAGTCAGCATCCACACGATGGTGAAATAGGCCGCTGACGCCACGAACACCCCCAGCAGCCGCCCCATGCGCGCCACCAACTCGTGCCCCACGGCACGATCATCACCACGCATCAGCGCCACCATCAGCAGGATGAACACCGCCAGCCCGAAGGAGAACGACAGCGCAATGAACATCGGTGCGAAGATGGCCAGGTCATAGGCCTGCCGCGCCACCAGCCAGCCGAAGATGGAGCCGGTGCCGGTGGTCAGGATGAGGCGCCAGACAAAGGCCAGCGTGCCCGCCGGCTTGTAGAACCGGCGCACCCCCGCCTTCGACGAAAGCTGCGTGTACAGATACAGCAGCACCACGGCGAAGAAACCATTGTAGAGATAGATGTTCCAGGCGAAGATGGATTTGAAGTTGTATTTCGTCATCGCCACGATGAGCCGGTCGGGCCTACCCAGATCCAGCACCAGGATCATCAGGCCACCTGCCAGCACGGCTGCCGCCATCACCGCGGACAGCCTGCCCAGCGGCTTGTAGGGCGCCTTGCCGAACACCGTGCCGATGGAGGCGACATTGAGCACTCCTGACGCAGCAACGATCATGAATACCGCGAACACATGTGGCATGCCCCAGACGATTTCGTTGCTCATGCCGGTAACGATATGACCGTAGTGCTCCATGTACCACGTTGCCGCCAGCCCGGCGACAATCAGCAGACCCATGCCGATCAGCGCCGTGTAATAGCCCGCGCCGGACTGCAGAAGCTCGTAATGCGTGCGCTTCTTCATTGATCACCCTCCGCTCACGGCAGCCGTGTGTAGCGAATGCCATTGTCCGTGCCCAGGTCGGCGCGGATCTGATAGCTCGGAATCTCTTTCAACCGCTGCGAAATGGCCGAGTTCGGATCATTCAGGTCGCCGAACAGCATCGCCCCTTCAGGGCAGGCCTCCGCGCAAGCCGGAATGCGACCACTGTCCACCCGGTGCGCACAGAAATTGCAGCTCGTTACGCAGCCCTTGCCCATCGGCGCGTGAAACCGCTTGCGCTCCTCCGGAATGTCCTCGTGCACGAAGGAGCGCGCCTTGTAGGGGCAGGCCATCATGCAGTAACGGCAACCGATGCAGGTATGCATGTTCACCTGCACGATACCGTCGGCCCGCTGCATGGAAGCCCCGGTCGGACACACATCCACGCACGGCGGATTGGCGCAGTGCTGGCGCATCACCGGCAGCGAGGCCATGAACCCGGTGGCCGGATCCTTCACATCCACCTTGCGGATCCACTGCACATCGGTGCGCGAGCCGGGCTCGGCTTCCCAGCCGTTTTCCTTCTTGCAGGCTTCCACGCACTTCTCGCAGCCGCTGGTGCATTTCGTCGTGTCAATAAGCATGCCCCAGCGCTTCTTCGGGTCCAGCGGCTCCCCCGGCTTTTTCGCCAGCGCCTCCCTCGGCGCAGCGGCATACAGCGTCAATCCACCTCCCAGCGACAACACACTTGCCGCCGCGATGTTGCGCATGAACTCGCGCCGCGCCGCGTCCATTTCCGCCGCGGCGCTCTCCGGCGCCTTGCGTGTCTCGTTGCTGGCGCTGTGCTCAGTCATTTGCGCCTCCCTGCACGAAGCCCCTCAACCGTGCAAACATGCTGCCCGTCCCGCCAAGCTTGCCATCCTTCAACATGGCCTGGGTAGCGGTTTCCTCCGGCACCGACTTGTGGCAGCTCCAGCAGTCCACCTTCACCGCCGTAAAATCATGGCAGACACGGCAGAAATGCTTTGGCGACTCGATGGTAACCGGCTTGCCTGTCGTCTCGTCCTTCACCATGTGGCACGTCAGGCACGCCTGAAGCGAACGCTTGCCACCGCGCACCCCGTTGAACATGGTATCATCGCGCCGATGCATCAGGATGTTCATGTGCTGCTTGCGCATCTGATCGCCCGGCAGCACACAGTCTCCCTTGCTCTTGTCGATGGGCACCTTCGGCGCCAGATCTCCCGCCTGCGCCACGCCCAGCACCGCTGCGAATACAACGCCTCCCAACAGTGCCGCCGTCATCCCCTGCCTGATTGCGCGCATCTGTTCGCCCGCCTGTCCTGTCGGTTTGCCTGACCATCAACGGCGGTAGCGAGGCCACGGCCCCGCCACCATTTCTCGTTGCCTTACTGACCCAGCCCCATCTTGATGTAGCCCGTCGGGCACACGTCGGAGCAGATGTGGCAGCCCACGCAGCGCGTGTATTCGGTGAACACATAGCGCCCCACCGCGCGCTCCGCCTTAGGCACGCGATGCACCGCATCCTGCGGGCAGAAGATCACGCAGTTGTCGCACTCGAAGCACAGGCCGCAGCTCATGCAGCGCTCGCCTTCATACTGCGCCTTGTCTTCCTCCAGCGGCTTGATGCGCTCTTCGAAGTTGCCCAGCACGTGCTCCGCATCGATGGGAAGCTCCTCGCGCTTCGCCCGTGGCATCTCGGTGAAGTGGCCGAGGAACATTTCCTCATGCGTGATCACGTCGGAAGCGGAGCGGTCTTCATAGTTGTGCACCGCCCAGTCGGCACTGGAAGTGCCCATGGTCTGCGCACCGTCATAGGGCTGCACCTCCTTGCCGCGCTGCGCCAGTTCGTTGAGCAGATTGAAGTGCGCAACATCCACTTTCGGGCGCTTCTCCAGCGGCTCGCCGGACAGGAAGTGCGCAATCTCGTCCGCCGCAATGCGCGCATGGCCAATCGCCGTGGTCAGCAGGTGCGGGCGGATGATATCGCCACCGGCGAAGTGCTTCTCCTTGCCGGCCACGCGGAAATAGGCGTCGGTATCCATGAAACCGCGTTCGTTGGCAAAGTCCTCGAAGCCCTCGAAGTCGCCATACTGGCCAATAGCCGAAACGATCAGGTCCGCCTCCAGCACGAACTCCGTGCCCTCGATGGGAACCGGCGTCATGCCGTCCATCTTGCACTCGCACATTTTCAGGCCGACGGCCTTGCCACCCTCCTTGATCACCTCCAGCGGCATCACGCCACCCTTGATCTCCACGCCTTCGCGCATGGCCTCCTGGCGCTCATGTTCCGCCGCCACCATCTGATCGATCGGGAACAGCGACGTCAGCACCGACTTCACGCCTTCGCGCCGCAGGATGCCAGCCACGTCATCCGCCGTGAAACCGCCAATCTTGCCATCGATGCTGTCGGTCTTGCGCACCTCGGTGATATGGCCGAGGCGCCGCGCCACCGAGGCCACGTCGATGGAGGTATCACCACCACCCACCACGACAATGCGCTTCGCCGTGCCATAAACCCAGCCCTGGTTGAACGCTTCCAGGAACTCCACGCCGGTGATGCAGTTCTCGCAGTCATCCCAGCCGGGCACAGGCAGCGGACGGCCTTTCTGCGCACCCACGGCCCAGAAGATGGCGTCGAACTCTTCCTCCAGTTGCTGCACCGACACATCACGGCCCACCCGCGTGCTGGTGCGCGCCTCCACGCCCATGTCGAGGATGCGCTGAATCTCCGCATCCAGCTTGTCGCGCGGCACACGGTAGGTGGGAATGCCGTAGCGCATCATGCCGCCGAGCTTCTCGTGCTCCTCGAACACGGTAACCTGAAAGCCTTTCTTGCGCAGAAAATACGCCGCCGACAGGCCGCCGGGGCCAGAGCCGATGATGGCCACCTTCTTGCTGGCCTCGTTGCCCGATGCCACCGGCACCTCGAACTTCACATTGTTGTCAATGGCCCAGTCGCCTACATAATGCTCCAGCGCATTGATGCCGACGAAGTCGTCCACCACGTTGCGGTTGCAGCCGTCCTCGCACGGCGCCGGGCACACACGGCCCATCACCGCCGGAAACGGATTGGCCTTGGTCATGCGCTCGAAGGCATAGAGCTGCCACGGCTTACCTTCTTCCGCCGGCTTGTCCATGCCGCGGGCAATGGCCAGCCAGCCGCGGATGTCATGGCCAGACGGGCACGAAGCCGAACATGGCGGCGTCTTCACCACATAGGTCGGGCACTTGTAGGACGTATCGCCCACGAAGATCTTTTCTTCCAGATCCCAGTCTTTCGGGTTTTCGCCCTCCTTGAACCGGCGGAAGAACTGGCCGTCGGTCTTGGGCAGGCCTTTCTTGTTGATCGGTGTGCTCATTGCTTTCCCTCCGTATGCCCGTCTGTCCGGGCAGGTTGCGTTGCTGTTTCTGCCGAAGGCGCCAGGCGCGGCCTCATTCCGCCGCGTCGGCCCGCTCCTCCGTCTGCTCCTCCATCAACTCCTTCTCCTGCTCCGAGCCAGGCAGGATGATGGCATTCGACACAAGCTGATGCACCGACATGATATCGTCCACGGCAAAGCCATGATCCGGCATGATTTTCGTGAACTGCGACTTGCAGATGGCGCAAATCGCCGCCATCTTGTTCACGCCGTATTCGTCGCGCGCCTGTTTCAGCGCCTTCATGCGCGGGCTGCCACCCTTCTTGCGGATTTCCATGATGTCGTCGGTCAGCAGGCCGCCGCCACCGCCGCAGCACAACGTGGCTTCGCGCGTGGTGCCTTCCGGCATTTCGTAGAAATTGTTGCACACCGCCTTGATGATGTTGCGCGGAATGTCGAACTGCCCGCCGGGATAATCGCCCATGCGCGAGGCGCGCGCCACATTGCACGAATCGTGATACGTCAACTTGATGTGATCATTCTGCGACTTGTCGAATTTCTGCTTGCCTGCCTGAATGGCATCCCACGTGTATTCGCAGATATGCTGCGGCACCGGGTATTTCGGATCGAGGAAATCGCACGGCCCGGCCAGCGTGTTCAGGAACTGATACGCCGCGCGCCAGGCATGACCGCATTCGCCGATGATGATGCGCTTCACGCCAAGGTCGATGGCCGCCTTGCGGATACGCAGAGCAATGCGCCGCATGTTCTCGTAGGAGCCGATGAACATGGCGAAGTTGGCCGCCTCCGACGCATAGGACGACAACGTCCACTTCGCCCCCGTGGCATGAAATACCTTGGCATAGCCGATCAGTCCGTCAATATGCGGCTCCGCAAAGAAGTCGGCGGAAGGCGTTACCAGCAGAATGTCCGCCGGCTCGTCCAGCGGCAGACGCACCGGCACACCGGTATCCTCCTCGATCTCCTCCTCCAGATCCTCCAGTGTGGACTGCAACGCCGGCTTCGGCAGACCGAGGTTGTTGCCGATGTCGAACACCTTGCCGATGATCTCGTTGGTGTATTTCATGCCATAGCCGACGCTATCGAGAATCTCGCGCGCCGCCATGGTGATCTCCGCGGTATCGATGCCATAGGGGCAGAACACCGAGCAGCGACGGCATTCGGAGCACTGGAAATAGTAGGTGTACCACTCGTCCAGCACCTCTTCCGTCAGATCACGCGCTCCCACCAGCGAGGGAAACCACTTGCCCGGCAGGGTGAAATAGCGCCGATACACGCTGCGCAGCAGATCCTGCCGCCCAACCGGCATGTTGTTCGGGTCCGCCGTACCCATGTAGTAGTGGCACTTGTCCGTGCACGCGCCACACTTCACGCAGATGTCCAGGAACAGACGGAACGAGCGGAACTTGCCGCGCAGCTCGTCCATCTTGTTCAGCGCCACCTCCTGCCAGTTGGCCGGGCGCTCGCCAGGATAGCCCAGCTTCTCCTCGAACTCCGCTGCGGCTGGAAAGCTCCGGATGTGCTCCGATGCACCATCCACCGGCTCCGGCACATACAGCGGATCGGTCTGCGCCTCTTCGGTGGTCAGCTCCTCGATGACCTTGTAATCCTCAGCCACGGCTCTCTCCCGCCATATTTCAAGTAGATTGAACCAGCCCTGCCAGTTGCCCGCACAATCACTTCCTGGTGCCGTGCGGCGGATCGAAGGATACCTCGCTCACCGCCGGCATCCACGGCACGGGACGGAACTTCTCGCGCGGATTGTCCACCATGTTGCGCGTCGGCGAGAAGAACACTCCCGGCGCGTGCACCAGCTTGGAGAACGGGAATATCAGCATCCACAACGCCACCAGGCCCAGATGAATCAGCAACGCGGGAGAACCGGGCAGCGGCTGCCAGTTGAACGTCATCAGCCCCAGGAAGAAGGCCTTCACACCCACAATGTCCACAGGATTGACGAACGTCATGCTCAGACCGGAAATGCCGATACCGAGAAACAGCAACAGCATCAGATAGTCCGATGGCGCAGAAATGTAGCGCACCCGCGCCACGAACATGCGCCGCGCCAGCAAGCCCAGCGCCCCCAGCACGAAGGTCAGCCCCGCGTATTTGCCGAATGGCTGCGCCAACACCACCAGAGCAGGCACCGGGTCAATAAAATAGCGCGCATGGCGAACAAGGATCAGCCACAGAGAGGCGTGGAACAGCTGCGCGAAGATCCAGATCCATTTGTTGCTCTTCCACAGGGATTCGAAGAAGAGCACCTCCTTGAACATGCGCCACACGACGCCTGCGCGCGTTACCGGCGCCGGCGTGGTAACGATGTTGGCTGGCTGCGGCGTTTTCGCATATTCATAGACGCGCCAGGCAATGCCGCCGGCGAATACGGCAAACGCCACATAATACAGAAGGGCATAGACGGTCGTCAGCACCGGACCTCTCCCACCTTCTTCAACACCCCCTCGCAAGCCGTCCCGGCACACCGGTCATGCCAGCCATGCCCCCCGCGGAAACGGCTCATTCATGCAATATGTGCGCAAACAATGCCGACCCCATCATGCAGGAAGACGACATTTTTCCGCGCTCCGATCACCATCAGGCAGAATGACCTGCGATTGCCGCGCCACGAGCCGCCGGCTTGAGGCACGCCGAAGAAATACTGTGAAAAACTGCCGTGCCAAGCGCTATGGCCTGCACGCAGGAACCGAAACAATAAGCGATGGGCAGGCCTGTAGCCTGCCCATCACGCAATGAAAAATCAGACGCAGCCCGTCGGCTTCGGCAGGCCGGCGATCTTGCACGCCTGCTTGGCGGGGCCATACGGGAACAGCTCGTAGAGATACTTGTTGTTGCCCTTCTCCGGGCCGAACTTCTTCTTGATGGCCTTCACCAGCACGCGGATGGCCGGGGCGATCTGGTATTCTTCATAGTACTCGCGCAGGAAATTCACCACGTCCCAGTGCTCCTCGGTCATGTCGATGCCTTCCTGCTTGGCGATGACCTCGGCCAGCTCCTTCGACCAATCGGACAGATTGGTGATGTAACCCTCCTCGTCGTGCGGCACCTGCTTGCCATTCACCTCGTAGAATCCAGCGGACATTTTTCGCTTCTCCTCTTCCGTTGATGCCTCGAGCCGCCAAACTCGCGGTCTCGTATCAATATTATGATATGTTCATATAGTCCAGAGGCTTCTGCGTCCTCCTTCGGGATATTTCGGCGGGCGGCAAGCTCCCGCTCCCATCCCTTACAGCCAGGCCTGGGTCTTGTCGGTTTCCGTTACCAGATCGACAAAACCGGCATAATCGACGATTTCCACACCGTCGATAATGCGCCCGTCCAACCCGCGCGCCTTCACATCCGCGGAAAGCGCACAGATTTTCACACCCTTCGCCGCCGCCAGAGCGTCCGCCGCACGGCCACCCTTCGCCGCGGCATAAACACCATCTTCGATAAGCAGCACCACATCGCCCTCCTGCGTGTGGTTCAGGCAGCTTTCCAGTGTATTGCACTGATAGGGCGACTTGTTCACCGTATGCAGCATGGCCATTGCGCAAATCTCCCCTCAGAAGCTCAGGACCACATCGGAGTCCTGCATGATTTTCGCAAGCTCCTCGCGCGAGACAATACGAATGGAGGACTTCTCCGCCCAGTCGTCGTCCTCGTCCTCGTAGACCATTTCCAGCAGGTCGTCCTCGCTCAGCCCCCGCTCTTCCAGGGATTCGCGCTCCACATAGACCTTCTGGATGTCATAATCCCCCAGCGCCGTGTAGGCCGGCTGGAAGTTCTTCGAGCCAAGCTCGGAAGTATCCCAGCCCTTCAGCAACTGAAACACACCATCATCCAGGAAGGCCAGCGCCACATCCTGCTCGAAGGCCGCACCAATCAGCACCACCTCCAGCGACTCCAGCGCATAGATGGTGCCATGCGGCGCCTTGCGGTTCACATAGAGAAACTTCTTCACGTCAGACATCACAGCGCCTCCCGTCAATCACCGAAGAACACCAGCCGGTCGCACTGGATGCCCGCCTCGATGAGCTGGCCCAGCCCGGAGATGCGAAAACCCGGCGCAATGTTGTTGGCATCCTTGCCGTGGCGGCCCTGTTCGTCTTCGTCCAGAATGCCGCGCCGCTGCGCCGCCGCCACACATACGACCAGGTCGAGATTGTGCTTCTCCGCCAGCTCGCTCCAGCGCTGCTGGATGTGACGGTCATCCTGTGGCGGCACCATCAACCGCGTCGCGTTGTTGACACCATCATGATAGAAGAAGACACGAAAGACCTCGTGCCCTTTCTCCAGCGCAGCCACCGCGAAATTGTAGGCGGTATCGGCAGCCTCGTGCTGGTAGGGCCCCTCGAGCACTACGATTCCCAGCTTCACGGAAATATCCCCTGCCAGAGTTGTTCAACGCCTGCGTATTGTTGTTATGAGCAGGGCGGACCGGCACTTTCTGGCCGATCCGCCCGCAACACATCAGTACTGGATGTGCGTGGAGTGGTTGTGCGTCAGGCGAGCATAGGTCCACGTGTCGATGTGATGCTTCACGAACGGCACGTCGATCAGCTCGAAGAAGCGCGGCCAACCGATGCGGTCGATCCAGTCGCCCATGCGCTCCCAGTCCTTCGCATTCTCCTTGTAGGCGCGCAGGATCTTCATCACCACTTCGCCCACTTCCGGCCACCGCGGCGGGTTGTTCGGCAGGCCGGCCACCACCAGCTTGTGGAACTTCGGCTTGGAACGTGCATTGGAGTGCTTGCCGCCAACCCAGATGGCGATGCGCGTCTCTTCCTTGCCGTTAATCTGCATCGGCGGGCACGGGGCATAGCAGGCACCGCAGCAGATGCACTTCTTCTCGTCCACTTCCAGCGACGGCTTGCCGTTCACCAGCGCCGGTCGGATGGCCGCCACCGGGCAGCGCGCCACCACCGCCGGGCGCTCGCAGACATTGGCCACCAGGTCATGATTGATGCGCGGCGGCTTGGTGTATTGCACGTTGATCGCGATATCACCCTGCCCACCGCAGTTGATCTGGCAGCACGAGGTGGTGATGCGCACGCGGTTGGGCATCTCCTCGTTGATGAACTCCTCGTACATCAGGTCCATCAGCGACTTCACCACACCGGAGGCATCCGTGCCCGGGATGTCGCAGTGCAGCCAGCCCTGGGTGTGCGAGATCATCGAAACGGAGTTGCCCGTACCGCCGACGGGGAAGCCTTCCTTCTGCAGCTCCTCGATCAGCGGCTCCACATTGCTCTCGTCATCCAGCAGGAATTCGATGTTCGACCGCGTGGTGAAGCGCACGTAACCGCCCGCATACTTGTCGGCGATGTCGCACAGCTTGCGAATGGTGAACACATCCATCTGGCGCTGCGTGCCGGCGCGCACGGTCCAGATCTTGTCCCCGGACTTGGCCACATGGCACAGCACGCCCGGGCGCGGACGGAAGTGATAATCCCACTGGCCGTAATTCTTCTTCATGATCGGATGCATGAACTGGAACGGATCGGGCACCCCGACCTCGTCCGGCATGCGCGGCTTCGCAGCAGCTTCGCTCATTCTTTTCCCTCCAGCTACACTCTGTTTGCGACGAGCGCAGGCCTTGCGACCTGCGCCCGCCTTTTGTGTCCTTCCAGGAAAGCCGGATTATTCCGCGGCTTCCTTCTTGCCACCCTTCTTGACCCGCATGCGCTCCATCTCGGCCTGGAAGTCGTCCGTGCGGACAAACGACACCTGCCGCGGATGCAGCACCATGTTCGGATCCGGGTCGATGCCCAGAGCCTCCAGGAAGGCCGGCAGGCCGATACGGTCGATCGTCTCGCCCACACGCTCGTGCTCCAGCGCGTTGTCGGCAAAGAAGTCGATCACCTCACCGGCAAACTCCACCAGCTCCTCGAAGTCCTCTTCGGTCTCCAGCTTGACGAACGGCTTGATCACCGTGCCCATCAGGTCGCCGATCTTCAGCGTCCGCTTGCCACCGATGAGAATCACCGCACCCTTGTCATCACCGGGCTTCAGCGCACGGTTCATGACGTTCAGGCAGTGCATGCAGCGCACGCAGGACTTGTTGTCCACGCTCAGCGTGTCATCGTCATTCAGCTTCAGCGACCGCGTCGGGCACATCTCGATGACATGCTCCTGGATGTAGTCGCGGCCCAGCTCGGCGACATATTCCTTCACCTTCTCCTGGTCGACCTTCATGTCGTCGCGCCAAGTGCCGATCACTGCGAAGTCGGCACGGTGAATGGCGTTCACGCAGTCGTTCGGGCAACCGGAGAACTTGAACTTGAACTTGTAGGGCAGCGCCGGACGATGCATCTCGTCGAGATACTCGTTGATGATCAGGCGCAGCGCCTTGGCCTCGTCATAGCAGGACATCTCGCAGCGCGCATGACCCACGCAGCTCATGGAGGTGCGCAGGGCCGGGCCGGCGCCGCCGAGGTCGAAGCCCAGCTCGTTCAGCGCGTCGAACGCCGGCTGCACGTTCTCCGAGGAAACACCCTGGAACATGATGTCGCCCGACTGGCCATGGAAGGCGATCAGGCCGGAGCCATACTCCTCCCAGATATCGCACATCTTGCGCAGAATATCAGTGGTGTAATGCATACCCGCCGGCGGCATCACGCGCAGGGTATGGAACTCCGAGGACTCGGGGAACTTGTCCGCCACTTCCGAGAAGCGCGGAATGATGCCGCCACCGTAACCCAGCACGGTGATGGTGCCGCCCTTCCAGAAGCCCAGGCGCTCCTCGTAGGAATGCTCCAGCTGGCCCAGCAGGTCGTTGGCCATCGCCGAGTAGCGCTTGCCAGCGTCGCGCAGACGCTTCAGGCCGGTAACGAAGGACGGCCACGGACCGCTCTCCAGCTCGTCCAGTTTCGGTGTCGGGCGGACTTCAAAATCATTGTTCGCCATCTGTCACTCCCTCTGTGCATCTTCCCGGGCATTGCCTCGCGGACCATCCGCAAAGATCTGCCCCTTGACATGGAATCGACTGCCTGATTGTCGCACGGCCCTTTTTCAGGCCGATTGCATGATAGGCGCTCCGCACGCAAGGGGCAAAACACCGGCTGATTGTTTTGCCATCCCTCGGAATTGTTGGAGTGCCTATAGCACATGCATGGGACATATTCCAATATGCATATTTCATGATGCACACAACTTGACGCCTTTCAATGCATCAGGCGTGTGTGGCGTGATCAATTCCATTGCGTGAAAACCCTTGCCGGCGCAAGCCGGAAGATGAAAAAAGTGTTAACAACGCCCATGAGCCAGTTTTCGCACATCCCGCCAGGCAGCCCGTTTCACCCTGAAAACAGCGACGATTACGCCCGCTGGCGAGAACTCAGGCTGAGCGCCCATCCATGCACGCCAGAAGAACTGATCGTGCCCTTGCGCAACGCCACCAACCCCTCCCCGAAGGAGACACAGGCCATCCTGCGCCTGTGCCAGCGCGCCAACATGGCGGTGTACGACACCGGCCAGCGCGACAGCGGCGATTCGCCGCAGATACCGGAAATGCTGCAAGCACTGGCCGCCCGTTTCGGCCTCGTCGGGCGCGAACGCCACCGCTCCATGCGCGGCCACGAGCTGGTGGACATCCGCGTCGCCAGCACCACCGAGCGCCCGCGCCAGGGTTTCATCCCCTACACCAGCCGCCGCCTGCTGTGGCACACCGACGGCTATTACAAATATGGCTATAAAGGCGCGCGCCCCATCCGCGCCATGCTCCTGCACTGCGTGCGTGATGCGAAGGAGGGCGGCGAGAACGACCTGCTGGATCCGGCCATTGCCTACATCCGCCTGCGCGACGAGAGCCCCGCCCTGGCCGCGGCGCTGATGCGCGAAGATGCCATGACCATCCCCGCTTTCGAAGAGGAAGACGGCTCCATCCGCCCCGAATCCCGTGGCCCCGTCTTCTGGGTGGACAACGGCGGCAATCTCAACATGCGTTATACCGAGCGCAGCCGCAACATCATCTGGGCCAACGATGCCGACACCCGCGCGGCAGTGGATTTTCTGCGCCACCTGCTGCGCGAGGCCGAAGAGCCATTCCGCTTCAGATTGCGGTTGAAGCCTGGCCAGGGGCTGATCTGCAACAACGTGCTGCATACCCGCAGCGCATTCATCGACCACGACGACCCCGCCCGCCGCCGCCTGCTCTACCGCGGACGCTACACCAACCGCGTCGGCGAGAACATTTCCCTGCCGACAACCTGAATGCTGCTCGCACCCCACCGCGCACCCTTGCAGCGCGGGACGCTTTTGTGCGAATCGTGAAAAACATCACCCATTCGCACCACGCCCCCTATATGTGAAGAACGCAACCTGCAACCACGACACAAAGCGCACAAGCGCACAAGGGAGAACAGCGCAATGGTCAAGGTCAGCGAACTGATGATCGCCAACCCGCAGATCGACAAGTTCAGCGACCTGCGCGAGCTGGTCATCGAAGTGGGCCGCTCCGGCGAGGTGTTCCTGGAGTTCGATGTAAAGCCCGACTATCAGGACACCCCGTCGAACTGGCATCTGGAGCTGGAAACCGCCTTCTACTGGGGCGACCGCGCACGCGAGCTGAAACAGAAGATGGGCGGCGACGACGGCGGCCAGGGAGGCGGCCAATGACGCCGGAGGAAAAGGTCGAGCGCCTGGCCGATTTCATCACCGCCTTCCGCCGCGAGATGCGCGTCGATGCCGTGGATGCCGGCAACGGCGTGCACTTTTTGCGCCTCACTTACAAGGAAGGCAAGCGCATCACCCAGATCGGCCTGGACGCCGAGGACGCCCGCCGCCTCGCCACCCTGTTCGCCGAATGGGCTGAACGCGTTGGCGGCGCCATGCCAGAGGGTGGCGATTTCGCCGACGGCAGCGCGGGCGCCGCAGGCAACGGAGATGGCGGCGACTGATGTCAGCCGCCACGGAAGCATTTCAGGGTAGCTTCGGGCATGGACTTCCTCCCCATATTCAGAAACGTCAACGGGCGCACGATCATCGTCGCCGGTGGCGGCACGGTGGCGGCGCGGCGCTGCGAGATCGCCCTTCGCGCCGGCGCGCGGGTGAAGCTGTTCGCCGATTCCATCGACGAGGATGACTTCACCGGCATCCGTGATCACCAGCACCTGCAGCATTTCGCACGCTGCCCCGAACCCGCCGATTTCGATGGCGCAGCCCTGGCTTTCGCCGCCTGCCGCAAGCTCGACGACGATCGCAAGATCGCCGACATGGCGCGCGCCGCCAAGGTGCCGGTGAACGTCGCCGACCGCCCGGAACTGTGCGACTTCATCATGCCTTCCATCGTCGATCGCGCACCCATCGTCGTGGCCGTGTCGTCTTCCGGCGCATCACCCATCCTGGCGCGCATGATCCGCGCCCGGCTGGAGACCATGCTGCCCGCCGCCTTCGGCAAGCTGGCGCGTTTCGCCGGCGATATCCGCGATCAGGTCATGGAGCGGTTGAAGAATGGCGAAAACCGCCGCCGCTTCTGGGAACGCATCCTGGAAGGCCCCATGGCCACCCTGGTGTTCTCCGGCGACGAGGAAACCGCCCGCGCCATGCTGCAGCGCGAGCTGGAAGCGGCAGCGGCAGAAGAGCGCGCCGGCATCCGCGGCGAGGTCTACCTGGTGGGCTGCGGGCCGGGCGATCCGGATCTGCTCACCTTCAAGGCCCTGCGCCTGATGCAGAAGGCCGATGTGGTGCTGTATGACCGCCTGCTGGGCGATGGCATCCTCAACCTGGTGCGCCGCGAGGCCGAGCGCATCTACGTCGGCAAACGCGAGGGCGATCATGCCGTGCCACAGGAAGACATTTCGGAAATGCTGGTGCGTCTGGCGAAAGAGGGCAAGCGCGTGCTGCGGCTGAAGGGCGGCGATCCGTTCATCTTCGGACGCGGTGGCGAAGAGATCGAGCGCCTGGCCGAGGAGCACATCCCCTTTCAGGTGGTGCCGGGCGTTACCGCCGCCGCTGGCTGCGCGGCTTATGCCGGCATTCCGCTGACCCACCGCGACCATGCGCAAAGCTGCCTGTTCATCACCGCCCACGGCAAGGACGGCATCGTCGATCTGGACTGGACGCAGGTGCTGCGCCCCAACCAGACCATTGCCGTCTACATGGGCCTGCGCCTGCTGCCGCAACTCACGCACGCCTTCCTGGAGCACGGCGCCGATGCGGCCATGCCGGTGGCGGTGGTGGAAAAGGGCACCCGGCCCGATCAGCGCGTCATCACCGGCACGCTGGCCGATATTGCCGAAAAGGTGGAGCAGGCCGGACTGCAAAGCCCGGCGATGATCATTATCGGCACGGTGGTAACCCTGCGCGACAAGCTGAGCTGGTATTTGCCCGAAGACGGCGAGCAGGAAACCACCCAGGGCCGCTTCATCGGCAGCCTGTGATCACAAGCACCCCGGCTGGCAACCTCTAGGGTCTGGTCTCAATAAATGAGTGCTTCTCATGGGCATTTTGGCAAAATAGCAGCGGTTTTTCGTTCGCAGGCAATAGTGGAGCTATTGGCAAGAACGAAAAACCGTCTGATATGAAGCCAAAATGCACATGGGGAGT
>JAJRRZ010000169.1 GCA_024279045.1 Alphaproteobacteria bacterium | reverse complement strand
TGCGTATATCCGATGGTGGCGGCACTGCGTGGCGCGTGATGGGTGTTTTCCCAGGGGCCTTAACGCCATCCCAGGGAGCTGTCCCTGCGCCTGGCCGTGGCCTTGCGCATACGGCGCCCACCTGACTTGTTCAGGAACCCGGGATCACCTTGCCCACACGGCCAGCGCGGTCCGCCACATGATTCATCCGCCGATATTCATCGTGCATTCATCGCGCCGACTTGCACGGCGCCAGCGCTACCAGCGGCAGCAACGGCACCCCGGACATGGACGATCAGCACCTGCAGCAGCAGCGTCAGACATTGCGCCGGCAGGCCTTGCAACGGCGCGCCGGACTGGCGCTGGCCGCCGGGGCGGAGGCTGGCGAAGGGCTGAAGCGGCACGGCCTGCAACTCATTGCCAGTCTGACCCGGCACACCACGACGATGCCCGTCGTTGCCGGTTACGTGCCAGTGCGCGGCGAGATTGACGTGATGCCCCTGTTGCATGCCCTGCACGGGCGCGGCCACGAAATTGTCCTGCCGGTGGTGGCGCGCAAGGATGCGCCACTGGTGTTTCGCCGCTGGCAGCCGGGCATGGCGTTGCAACAGGGGCGATTCGGCATTGCCGTGCCGCCCGATCACGCGCCACGCCTGGCGCCGGACATCCTGCTGGTGCCACTGGCCGCCTTCGCTCGCGCCGGACACCGCCTGGGCTATGGCGGCGGCTACTATGACCGCACGCTGGCGGCCATGCACACGCGCGCGCAACAGCATGACACGGCGCCGCCCGCCGCCATCGGTTGCGCCTTCGCCGGGCAGGAGCTGGCACGCATTCCCGTCCTGCCCACCGACAAGCGGCTGGATTTCATCTTGACCGAACGCGGCATAATCCGCCCTATGGCGGGACAGACAGGCGGCAGCACGCCCGGCGGGGCGGAAGGGGACTGAACAACCGTGCGCATACTCTATCTGGGCGACATCGTGGGGCGGGCCGGGCGCAAGGCCGTCATCAGCCAGTTGCCGCGCCTGCGCAAGGAATTGCGGGTGGATTTCGCCGTCGTCAACTGCGAGAACGCCGCTGGCGGCTTCGGCATTACCGAGAAGATCGCCGAGCAACTGTTGGCCGCCGAGGCGGATGTGCTGACCACCGGCAACCACGCCTTCGACCAGCGTGAAGCGCTGACCTATATCGCCCGCCAGCCGCGCCTGTTGCGCCCGCTGAATTACCCCGCGGGCACGCCGGGCAGTGGTGCGGGCCTGTTCGAGACAAGCGATGGCCGGCGCGTGCTTGTGCTGCTGGCGATGGGACAGGTGGGCATGCATCCCATTCTCGACGACCCCTTCGCCGCGGTGGCGCGCGAGCTGGACGCCTGCCCCCTGCGCGAGATGGCGGATGCCATTGTCGTGGACATGCACGCGGAAGCCACCTCGGAGAAGATGGCCATGGCGCATTTCTGCGACGGACGCGCCTCGCTGGTGGTGGGCAGCCATACCCATGTGCCCACGGCGGACGACCAGATCCTGCCCGGCGGCACAGCCTGCCTGTCCGATGCCGGCATGTGCGGCGACTACAATTCGGTCATCGGCATGGACAAGGACGAGCCGTTGCAGCGCTTCACCCGCCGCGTGCCATCGCAACGCTTCACCCCGGCGGCGGGCGAGGCCACCATCTGCGGCGTGCTGGTGGAAACCGACGATGCCAGCGGCCTGGCCCGTCATGTCTGTCCGTTGCGCAGCGGCGGGCGGCTGCGCCCCATGTGGCCGGACTTCTGAGCCTGGGCAATGTTGGGCGGGGGGATATCAGCCGCCTGTTACCGGGGGAAAGAAGGCAACCTCGCGCACTCCGGTGATGGGTGTGTCGAAGTCCGCGTGCTGCTGGTCCACCGCCACGCGCAACATGGCTTCATCGGCCAGCGCCTCCGCGTGCGCTTCATCCAGTCCGCGCAGCCAGGACAGCAGCTCGCCTACCGTGCGCACCTGCTCTGGCGGGGCGATGTTCTCCTCGCCCTTGCCCAGCTTCTCGCGCACCCAGGCAAAATACAGCAGTCTCAAGGTGTGCTCGCCGCTCATTGACCCTTCTCGTCCACATCAATGACATGGCGCAGACCCGCGCGCATGTAGTCATAACCCGTATACAGCGTCAGCAGCGCCGCCACCCACAGCCCCGCCAGACCAATCTCCACCGCATGCGGCACATGGGCCTGTGCCGCCGGGCCGATGATCAGCAGGCCGATGGCCACAAGCTGGATGGCCGTTTTCCACTTGGCCAGCCAGGTAACCGGCACCGATACCTGCAACTGCCCCAGAAACTCGCGCAGGCCCGATACCAGCACCTCGCGCAGCAGAATGATGAACGCGGCCCACACATGCGCGTGCGCAATGGTGCCGTTGGCAGTGAGCATCAGCAGCACGCCCGCCACCAGCAGCTTGTCGGCAATGGGATCGAGCATTTTCCCCAGTGCCGATTGCTGCCGCCAGGCGCGGGCCAGCCAGCCATCGAAGAAATCGGTAATCGCCGCCAGCGCAAACAGGCCGAAGGCCAGCCAGCGGCTGAAATCGGTATTCCACAGCAGTGCCCCGGCCACCAACGGCACGGCAATGATGCGCCCGTAAGTGAGCAGGTTCGGCACCTGCACCACCACCGGCAATGTTGAACGAGGTTGTGTCCGCACTTCCCGCACCGTTCCTCAATCTCGCATGTTCTGCAAAACTGTGCGTCAATTGCCCCTTTGGCGCAATGCCCGAAACCGCAGAACAGCACGATTCAGTGAAAATAATCATAAATCGACTGCGCCAATTGCTCGGAGATGCCCTCCACCGCGGCCAGTTCCACCACCTCCGCGCGCGCCACGCCACGCACCGAGCCAAAGGCGGCCAGCAGCGCCCGCTTGCGTGCCGGGCCGATGCCGGGAATGGCATCCAGCGAGCTGGCCCTTGCCGCCTTGCCGCGGCGGCGGCGCTGCGCACCAATGGCGAAGCGATGGGCTTCGTCGCGCAACCGCTGCAGGTAATACAGCACCGGGTCGCGCCTTGAAAGGCTCAGCACCCGCCCATCAGGCAGGTGAAAGCGCTCCTCGCCGGCATCACGATCAGGCCCCTTGGCCACGCCGACGAAGGCAATGCGCTCCGCCAGGCCCAGCTCTCGCGCCACGTCGAGCGCCGCGCGCAACTGCCCTGCCCCGCCGTCAACGAGGATCAGATCCGGCATTTGCGGGAAGGATTCGTCTCCATCGCCTTGCGCGTCTGCGGCCACAGCTTCCTTCGCCAGCCGCGCCAGCCGCCGCTGCATCACCTCGCGCATCATGGCGTAGTCATCGCCTCTCGCCGCCCTGGCGTCGCGCATGTTGAAGGTGCGGTAATGCGCCTTCATGAAGCCTTCCGGCCCGGCGACGATCATGGCGCTGACCGGGTGCGTGCCCGACAGGTGCGAGTTGTCATATACCTCGATGCGCCGTGGCGTGCGCGGCAAATCGAACAGCTCCGCCACCCCTTCCAGCAGCTTCGCCTGCGTGCGCGCCGTGGCCAGCCGCTGCGCCAGCGTCTCCTGCGCGTTGTCCAGCGCCATGCGCACGAATTGGCGCTTTTCGCCGCGCTGTGGCACGATGATGCGCACCCTGTGCCCGGCGCGCTGGCGCAGGGCCTCTTCCAGCAGTTCGCGCTCCGCCACGTCGTGCGACAGCAATATCAGCGGCGGCACCGGGTGCGCATCGTAGAACTGCGCCACGAAGGCCGCCAGGATGTCCGCCGCCTCGCGCTCCGAACCGGCGCGCGGGAAATAGGCGCGGTTGCCCCAGTTCTGCCAGTTGCGGAAGAAGAATGCCTGAATGCAGCTCATGCCGCCATCCTGGGCGATGGCGAATACGTCCGCTGCCTCGAAGCTGCGGGGGTTCACTCCCTGCCCCTGGGTGATGTGGCGCATTGCCGCCAGCCGGTCGCGCAAGATGGCAGCGCGCTCGTAATCCAGCGCCTGGGCCGCCTGCTGCATCTGCCGCGTCAACTCTTCCTGCACCGCTTTCGAGCGCCCCGACAGAAAATCTTCCGCCTGCTGCACCAGCTCGGCATATTCCGCCTCGCTCACCTCGCCAGTGCATGGCGCGGCGCAGCGGCGGATCTGGTGCAGCAAGCACGGGCGCGAACGGTTGGCATAGACCGAATCGGAGCACGTGCGCAGCAGAAAGGCCTTCTGCATGGCCGCGATCGCCCGGTTGACCGCCCCGGCATTGGCGAAGGGGCCGTAGTAGTGCCCCGGCCTGCGGCGCGCACCGCGATGCTTGGTCAGTTGCGGCGCGGCATGATCATGGGCAATGAGGATATAGGGAAACGACTTGTCGTCGCGCAGCAGGATGTTGAAGCGGGGTTTGAGCCGCTTGATCAGGTTGGCCTCCAGCAGTAGCGCCTCGGCCTCCGTGGTGGTGGTGGTGAATTCCACCCTGGCCACCTGGTTGATCATCATCATGATGCGGGTGGAATGGCCCCGCCCTTGCGCATAGGAGCGCACGCGCGCCTTAAGATTGCGCGCCTTGCCCACGTAGAGCAGCTCGCCGCGTGCATCGTAATAGCGATACACACCGGGGCGCTCCGGTAGGTGCTTCACCACCTCGGCAATCAGTGCCGCGCCTGTCCTGTCGCCAGCATTCTGCATGGAGCGATATTTGGCCCGGCCCGGCCTTTCCCGCAAGGCATGCCTGCGAGGATGCCCGTAAGGCATGGCACCGCGCATGCGGAGAAAGGATGCAAATGGTGGTCAATTACCGCTGCGGGGGTCAATTGGCGGCGGCGCGTAACGGCCTGCCGCTAAGCGCGGCATCAACCAGCGTGGCGGTAAACGGACGGCCCTTCAGCCTGCCGGCAGCCTGCACGGGCACATATATTGGCCCGGCCTCGGTGCTTTTTACCCGGGCCAGCCAGACGGTAAAAACCGGCGGGTTCTTCAGTCTCTTGCGCTTTTTCTTTTCCGACATGCCGGCCACCGGCACATAGACCAACCGGCATTTCAGCGCCGGGCCGGAATAGTTCATGTTGTGGATGTTCTCCCTGCCGACCCTGGTCAGGCGCATGTCATAGACGGTGAGTCCGTCAAAAACACGGCGCTTGCCACCGCACGGATTGGCGGCATTGCTGCGGGCAATGGAGAACAACAGGCTGAGTGGGTCGATGGCGCCCTTGGCGATGGCGGCCCTGACTTGTTGTGCACGCTGTGCCCCGGCGGGTGGCTTGCGGGTGAAGGAAGCCGGCACAAGTCCGCCGTTCCACTTCACCGTAGCGCTCTTCTCGCGCTGCTTTTTCATTGTGTGGATGCTGAAAGACACAGGGGCAGCGTGGCGGTCGTTGAAGCGGCCCTTCACGCGCATGTCCATCCTGTTCTTGAGGAAAAATTTGGCAAAACCCTTCGGGCGCATGGAGGCCGCGCCGGAATAGCTCTTGTCGGAGATATCTCCATCGAACTTCACCTTCATCACCCGCAGGCCGGAGACGTGCACATCAAAGCGCAGCTGCAGTGGCTCGGCGCTGGCGGGTGCGGGAGAAGAGAAAAGGATGGCGCCTGCGGTGGCCAGCAGCATCGCGCCGGTGATGAGGTGCCTGTGTGAGCCGGATGAAAAGGTGCGCATGGTATCGATGTTCCTTTCGTCCTTGCCGGATGCATTTCCGATGGATCTTGTGCCACGCGGTGGCTGAACAAAAACTGTCCGATAGCGCCAAAATTGTGGCGGTGGTGATGCTGCACACATCAGGTGCGTGAAGGCGGTGGCGTGCGCGGGCCGAAGATGGCCGAGCCGACGCGCACGTGCGTGGCGCCGAATTCGATGGCTGTCTCGAAGTCGTGGCTCATGCCCATGCTAAGCTGCTTCAGGTCGTGGCGCGTGGCGATCTTGCGCAGCAGGGCAAAGTGCAGGGACGGCTCTTCATTCACCGGCGGGATGCACATCAGCCCCACCACGTTCAGCCCATGCTCGTTGCGGCAGCGCTCGATGAAGGCATCGGCCTCGCCGGGTGCCACGCCCGCCTTCTGCGGTTCCTCGCCGGTGTTCACCTGCACGAACACTGGCAGGTGGCGCCCCTGCCTGTTCATCTCCTTTGCCAGTTCGCCCGCCAGCTTGTCCCTGTCCACGGTGTGGATCACGTCGAACAGTTGCACCGCGTGCTTCACCTTGTTGGTCTGCAAGGGGCCGATGAGGTGCACAATTGCATCCGGATATTCTTCCTTCAGTGCCGGCCATTTCTCGCGCGCTTCCTGCACGCGGTTTTCGCCAAAGTGGCGCTGACCAGCGGCCAGCACCGGCGCAATGGCCCGCGCCGGGAAGGTCTTGGAGACGGCAATCAGCGTGATGTCTCCTGTCGCGCGATTGGCCGCGCGCGCCGCCTCGGCGATGCGGGCTTGCACGTCTTGCAGGCGTTCGGTGCTGCTGGCGTGATCGTTCATGGCCTCTCCGATCCGGCGCGCCTTGCGTGGTGGGGCGCTGGCTGATACTTCCTTGCGGCAATGGACAACACGCAACAATAGCGCAGCAACAGGCGCACAGAGAAGGGGCAGGCAAGCGATCATGAGCAGCACCGGCAGCAATCGCTATTCGCCTAACGAGGTGGAGCCGAAATGGCAGCAGGCCTGGGAAGAGGCCGGCTATGCCAGGGCCGAGGAAGACTCCGGCAAGCCGAAATTCTACGTGCTAGAGATGTTTCCCTATCCGTCCGGGCGCATCCACATGGGGCACGTGCGCAACTACACGCTGGGCGACGTGCTGGCCCGCTACAAGCGGGCGCGCGGCTTCAACGTGTTGCACCCGATGGGCTGGGATGCCTTCGGCATGCCGGCGGAGAACGCCGCCATGCAGCAGGGCGTGCACCCGGCAAAGTGGACATACGAGAATATCGCCCACATGAAGGGACAGTTGCAGCGGCTGGGGTTCTCGCTGGACTGGAGCCGCGAATTCACCACCTGCGATGCCGACTACTACAAGCATGAGCAGGCGATGTTCCTGGACTTCATGGAAAAGGGCCTGGTGGCGCGGAACAAGGCGCTGGTGAACTGGGATCCGGTGGACCAGACCGTGCTGGCCAACGAGCAGGTGATCGACGGGCGCGGCTGGCGCTCCGGCGCGCTGGTGGAAAAGCGCGAGCTGGATCAGTGGTTCCTGAAAATCACCCATTATGCCGAAGACCTGCTGGCCGGGCTGGACGAGCTGAAGGACTGGCCGGAGAAGGTGAAGGTGATGCAGCGCAACTGGATTGGCCGCTCCGAAGGCCTGCGCTTCACCTTCACGCTGGAAGACGAGCAGGGCAACGAATGGCCGGAAAGGTTGCCGGTGTTCACCACCCGGCACGACACCATTTTCGGTGCATCGTTCGTTGCCGTGTCGCCGGATCATCCGCTGGTGAAGCAGTTTGCCGAACAGGACGAGGCCATTGCCGCGTTCGTGCGCGAGTGCGCGGCGCTGGGCACCTCCGAGGAGGCCATCGAGAAGGCGGAGAAGAAGGGCATGCGCCTGCCGCTGCTGGCACGCCATCCTTTCCGCGAGGATGTGAAGCTGCCTGTCTATGCCGCCAACTTCGTGCTGATGACCTATGGCGAGGGCGCCATCTTCGGCTGCCCGGCGCATGACCAGCGCGACCTGGACTTTGCGCGCAAATATGATTTGCCGGTGATCCCCGTGGTGTACCCGAAGGATGTGAAGCCGGAAGAGTGCTCCATCGGCGATGAGGCCTTCACCGAGACCGAAGGCTCCAATGTGGTGCTCATCAACTCCGATTTCCTGAATGGCATGAGCGTGGCCGAGGCCAAGGAGGAGGTGGCGCGGCGCATGGAGGAGATGGGCATCGGCCAGCGGCAGGTGAACTATCGCCTGCGCGACTGGGGCGTGTCGCGCCAGCGCTACTGGGGCTGCCCCATTCCGGTGATCCACTGCCCCGACTGCGGCATCGTGCCGGTGCCGAAGGAGGATCTGCCGGTGAAGCTGCCCGATGACGTGAGCTTCGACAAGCCGGGCAACCCGCTGGAGCATCACCCCACGTGGAAGCACGTGAAGTGTCCGAAATGCGGCGGTGATGCAACGCGTGAGACGGATACCTTCGATACCTTCATCGACAGCTCGTGGTATTACGCGCGCTTCTGCTCGCCGCACGCGGAAGAACCGGTGGATCAGGAGAAGGCGAAATACTGGATGCCGGTGGATCAGTATATCGGCGGCATCGAGCACGCCATCCTGCACCTGTTGTATTCGCGCTTCTTTGCCCGCGCCATGAGCGATACAGGCCATCTGCATCTGAAGGAGCCCTTTGCGGCGCTGTTCACACAGGGCATGGTGGTGCACGAAACCTACAAGACCGAATCGGGCGAGTGGGTGGAACCGGCGCAGGTGGAGCGTCGTGATGGCGGGCTGTTTCACCGCGAAACCGGGGAGAAGATCATCGCCGGGCCGGTGGAGAAGATGTCGAAGTCGAAGAAGAACGTCATTGATCCGGAAAGGATCGTGGCCCAATACGGCGCGGATACGGCGCGCTGGTTCATCCTGTCCGACAGCCCGCCGGAGCGCGATGTGGAATGGACGGAAGCCGGCGTGGAAGGCGCCTGGCGCTTCGTGCAGCGGGTGTGGCGGATGATCGAGCAGATCGGTGATATTCCCACCCCGCCGGTGAAGCCCGAAGACCTCACCGATGATGCCTTGGCCCTGCGCCGCGTTTCGCACCGTACCCTGGCGGCGGTAACGCAGGACATCGAGGCCTTGCGCTTCAACCGAGCCATTGCCCGCCTGCACGAGATGGTCAACGCCATGGGCGATTTCCTGCGCAAGCACGATCAGGAAATGGCCGACAGCGAAGCCTGTGCCCTGCACGAAGCGGCAATGTTGCTGGTGCAGATGTTCGCGCCGATGATGCCGCACCTGGCGGAAGAATGCTGGCACCGGCTGGGCCACCCGGAGATGGTGGCGCAACAGCCCTGGCCAGAGCCAGAAGCGGCGTTGCTGCAGGAAGACACCGTGCGCCTGGCGGTGCAGGTGAATGGCAAGCGCCGCGCGGAAATGGATGTGCCGAAGGCGGCTTCCAGCGAAGAGGTCGAGAAAATGGCGCTGGAGCTGCCACAGGTGCAACGCGCCATTGGCGAAAAGCAGGTGCGGCGTGTTATCGTTGTGCCCGGGCGCATCGTGAACATCGTGGTTGGCTGAGCAACAAGCGCGGAAGGGATGGCATACCCCATGCAGGCGGTCGGGACATTGCGGAGCAAGGCGTGGATGGTGGCGGCTTTTCTGTTTGTGCTACTGTTGGTGCCGCTGGCGGGGTGTGGCCTTTCCCCGATGTATGCACAACGGGATGATGGCGGCGTCGGTGGCGCGGCGCTTGGGTGGGAACAGGTGGACATTGCCGCACCGGGCAATCGGGTGGAGCAGATGGTGTATCAGGAACTCCTGCAAAACCGCCCCCCGGCGCAACAGTCGCGGACGAGTGCAGCCTATGAGCTGAAACTGCAGGTGAACGAGAGTGATGACGGCATGTTGCGTGATCGCCTGTCGCGGCGGCGTCTCACGGTGAACTATGCGTTGGTGCGCCGCGCCGATGGCCGGGTGGTGCTGAACGGCAAAACCTTTGCCGATGCCTCTTACGAGCAGACACGGCAGCATTTTGCCGATGCCCGCGCGGCAGATGCAGCGCGGCGCGCAGCGGCGAAAATCGTGGCGCGCGACATTCGCACGCGGGTTGCGGCCTTCTTCGCGCGCGGTGGTGGGGTTGCCACGGCAACGGGGTGGAGCGGTGGCTGATGGCGCAGGTGCCGAAGGCGCAGCAACAGGCATTCATCGACAAGCTGACCAAGGGCGGTGATGCACCGCTGGCCGCGCTGGTGTTCGGCAACGATACCGGCGGCGTGCAGGAACTGGGCGAGCGACTGCTGCGCGCGGTGCTGGGTGCGGCGGCGGACGACCCGATGCAGGTTGAGAATCTCGACGACGAGATGTTGAAAGACGACCCCGGTAGGCTGGCCGATGAGGTGCAGGCGATTTCCATGTTTGGCGGGCGGCGCGTGGTGAAGGTGCGCAACGCGGGGGAGGGGTTTCGCAAGGCCATGCAGGCGGTGCTGGTGCTGCCGGACGAGCAGGTGGAGGCCTTCATCGTGGCGCTGGCGCCGGGGCTGAAGAAGGATGCGGCACTGGCCAGGCTGTTCACGAAGGAAAGACGCCTGGCGGCGTTGCCGGTCTATGCCGATGATGCGCGTGATGTACAGGGACTGATTGATGCGGTGCTGGCCGAGCACGGCTTGCGCATCGAGCGCGATGCACGGCTGGCGCTGGGGCACATGCTGGGTGGCGACCGGCTGGCCTCGCGCAACGAGCTGGAGAAACTGGCGCTGTATTGCCGCGGGCAGGAACGCATTACGCTGGCCGACGTGCAGGCCGTGGCCAGCGATGTTTCCGCGCACATGACGCAGGATATGCTGGATGCCTTCTTCGGCGGTGATGCGGCGCGTGGCGTGCGGCTGTTTCAGGCGTTGCTGGCGGAAGGAACGCCCGGCGCCGCCATGCTGACGGCGGCGGCGAATCATGTTGCCCTGTTGCGCAGGCTGCGCCTGGCCATGAGCGAGGGAGCCAGCGCCCGCGAGGCGGTGGAAAAGGCGCGCCCGCCGGTTTTCTTCAAGCGGCGCGAGGCCATTCAGCGGCAGTTGCGCGCATGGACGGAAGACAGGCTGGCGCGCGCCGACGAGAGCATCTGGCAGGCCACGCACAAGGCACGGCAACTGCCCGATCTGGAAGCGGAACTGGCGGAGCGCTGCCTGCTGGTGCTGGCCCTGCAGGCGGGACGGCAGCAGGCGGCATGATGCAGGCGTGGCACCATGGGCCGGGGTGGATAGGCCGGAGCGGATGATTCGCGCACAGGGTTGAATGACAGGGACTTGGCGCGCGGGTATTTCGTTGCCATAAAATGGCCACCGGCGCGCCGCATGGCACGGGGTGATTCCACATCGCGCCGGCACCCGGTGGGGTGCAAGACATCAGGGGGAAGGGCACGGATGATGCGCAAACAGTCTTTCACCGGCCTGCTGGCACTGGCGGCGGGCGCATGCATGGCGCTGGGCATGGCGGCCAACATGGTGCAAGCACAGGAGCCACAGGCCGCAGGCACCTTTGGCAACTGGACGGCCTATCACTACAAGACCAAGAAAGGCCCGGTGTGCTACATCGTTTCGCAGCCGGTGAGGTCGGAATTGTCGCGCAAGGGGGCAAAGCGTGATCCGGTGTTCTTCCTGGTTACACATCGCCCCGGCGACAAGGTGCGTGGCGAAGTGAGCACCATCATCGGCTATCCGTTCCGGCCCAATTCCACGCCGACGGTGGAGATTGACGGGCAGCGCTTTACCCTGTTCGCGGTGAAGGACGGGGCGTGGTCGGAAGGCCCGCAGGTGGATCGCAAGATTGTCGCCGCCATGAGGAAGGGGCGCACCATGGTGGTGCGTGGCGTCTCCAGGCGTGGCACCACCTCGGTGGATACCTATTCGCTGAAGGGCGTAACCGCGGCGCTGAAGAAGATCAACCGGCTTTGTGGCTACAAGTGAGCCGCTCTGCCGGCGGTCGAGCATCAGCGCCGCCGTTTGGCCAGCGCGCGCAGGCGCAGGGCATTGAGCTTGATGAAGCCCTCCGCATCCTTCTGGTCGTAGGCGCC
>JAJRRZ010000168.1 GCA_024279045.1 Alphaproteobacteria bacterium | reverse complement strand
TGGTCGATGGAGCCCAGCCCGCGCCACTCGAAGAAGGGCCGCAGCTCGAAGACTTCCGCAATGGCCTGCAAGGCTGCCGGATTGCCCCGGTCGGGCACCACGCGCTTGTATTGATTTTCCACCTCGCAGCGCCCTTCGTCGAACTGCTGCAGCAGCATGAACAGCGAGTGCAGAATGTCCAGCGGCTCGAAGCCGGTGATGACAATGGGCCGGCCATAGTCCTCCGCCACGAAGCGGAACGGCTCCTTGCCCACCACCATGCTCACGTGCCCCGGCGCGAGAAAGCCGTCGATGCGCATGTCCGGCGAATCGAGAATGGCCTTGATGGTGGGCACCGTGGTGATGTGATTGCAGAACAGCGAGAAGTTCTTCACTCCTTCGCGCCGTGCCTGCATCACGGTGAGCGCTGTGGAGGGCATGGTGGTCTCGAAGCCCAGCGCAAAGAAGATGACCTCCCGGTCGGGATTCTCGCGCGCCAGGTTCAGGGCATCCATGGGCGAATAGACCATGCGCACATCCGCCCTGTCGGCCTTGGCCTGCAACAGGCTCTTGCGCGACCCAGGCACGCGCATGGCATCGCCGAACGTGGTGAAGATCACCTCCTCGCGCTCGGCCAGCGCCACGCAGTCATCCACCCGCCCCATGGGCAGCACGCACACCGGGCAGCCCGGCCCGTGCACCAGCTCGATGCCCTCGGGCAGCATCTGCGAGATGCCATAGCGGAAGATGGTGTGCGTATGCCCGCCGCAGAACTCCATGATCTGCAACGGGCGCCCCTTCTTCTCCGCCAGGCGCTGCGCCAATGGGGCCATGCGCGCAATCAGCGCCCTGGCCTTCTGCGGGTCGCGGAATTCGTCAACGTATTTCATGACGCCGTTCCTTTCGCTGGTGCTGCACCCAATGCCGCATCCGATGACGGGGTCTGAGACTGTACCGCCGATGCTGCCGCGCCGCTGCCGATGCGTCCGCGATCATCAGCCAGAATGGTGTGCACCAGGTCCCACAGGATATGATAGCAGGCCACGTGCACTTCCTGGGTGCGGTGGATGGAGTCGGTTTCCACCACCAGGCAATGATCCAGCAGGCCGCTGCGCAGCATGTCGCCGCCATCGCCGCCGGCAAAGCCCACGCGCAGCATCCCCAGCTCCTTCGCCTTCACGTAGGCTTCCATCAGGTTGTCGGAATTGCCACTGGTGGAAAACCCCACCAGCACGTCGCCCTTGCGGGCATGGGCCTGCAACTGGCGCACGAAGATGTGGCGAAAGCCGACATCGTTGGAAACGGCGGTGCACATGGGCACGTCCATGGTCAGGTTCATGGCCGGCAGCGCCGGGCGTCCGGCGGTAACGGGGTGCTGAAATTCCACCGCCAGATGCGCCGCATCGCAACTGGAGCCACCGTTGCCCATGGTGAACATGCGCCCGCCATCACGATAGCAGGCCGCCACATCCCGCGCACAGGCAATGAGCGCCTCGGCATTGTCCTCGAAGAAGCGCTGCTTCACCTCCACACTGTGCGCCGCCTTGCGCCGCACCGATTCCAGCAAGGCGGCCTGTTCGTCTTTGGCGTCCTTGCGCTGGCCAGAAAGAAACGGATACAGATCCAGCGGATCAGACATTGTTCTCCTCCTTCACGGCTGTCGTTGCAGACATGCCGCTGTCCCCTCCCGTTTCCCGCGCCGTGGCGCGCATGATGGCCAGTTCTTCCTCCACTTCGCCCAGTTCCTCCAGCAGCGCCAGCGTGCGCTGTGCCTCCTCCGGATCGATGCGGCTCATGGCAAAGCCCACATGCACCAGCACCCATTCGCCCTTCAGCGATTCCACCGGCTGCGCATCATCTACCACGCAAGCGATGTTCACCTCGCGGCGCACGCCGGAGACATCCACCAGCGCCACCTTGCGCTCCGCATCGACAATTTCCACCACCTCGCCAGGTATGCCCAGACACATCGCTCTCGCTCCCGGATCCAGAACCCACGTTCACATCTGCCCGTCCTGCATCAGCCGCCGCGCGGCAATGCACGCCTGCCCCAGGCTCAGCCCACCATCATTGGGCGGCACCTGTCTGTGCACTAACACCGCAAGCCCCGCTGAATGCAAGTGCTGCGACAACAATTCCGCCAGCAATCTGTTCTGCAGCACGCCGCCGGACAACGCCACCGTCTCGCAGCCATGTTCTTGCGCCACCCGCGCGGCAGCATCGGCAAAAGCCTGCACCAGTGCATCGTGAAAGGCATGGGCAAGAACAGCCGCATCCCCGCCATCCGCCAGCGCCTGCATCATGGCCGCCAGCATGGGGGCGGGGTTCAGCCATTGCGTCCTGCCGTCATCCGCGCACATGCCCTGCCAGGCCAGCACCAGCCGCGCGCTCGACGCTGCATCCCGCCGCCCGCGCCAAGCCAGCGCCTCCAGCCGCATTGCCGCCTCGCCCTCGAAGCTCTGCCTGTCCGGCGCAACACCCAACAATGCCGCCACCGCATCGAACAGGCGCCCGGCGGAAGACGCAAGCGGCGCGTTCACCCCTTTTTCCATCATCGCCGCAATGGTGGGCAGAGGCTTTTCCCGCAGCTTCCGCAGCGACGGCAGCCGCGCGGCCAGGTCATGCATCTGCCGCCGCAGCCCGTCATCGGCCAGCAGCCGCGCCGCCAGGTTGCGCCACGGCTCGCGCATGGCCGCCTCGCCGCCCACAAGGGCCGCCGGGGCCAGGCTGGCAACGCGTGTGTACCCGGCATAGTCGCCGAGCAATATTTCCGCCCCCCATCCCGTGCCATCCTCGCCATGGCCGATGCCATCTAGGATGACGCCAATGACCGGGCCATGATCTGCCGGCAGGCGGTTGTCGGCCATCACCGCCGCCAGATGCGCATGATGATGCTGCACCTGTATCAGTGGTAGGCCTTCCGCCATCGCTCGCTCCTCGCCGAAGGCCGTGCTGCGATAGGCCGGGTGCATGTCCACCGCCAGCGCATTGGGCGCAAAGGCGAACAGCTCTTCATAACGCGCCAGCGCCTGTTGCCAGTCCGCCCAGGTGCGCGCTTCTTCCAGGTCGCCGATGTGATGGGAGAGAATGGCCTCGCCATCCTTCAACAGGCAGAAGGTGTTCTTCAGCTCGCCACCCAGGGCCAGCACCGCCGGATGATCGTCGAAGCCTTCCGGCAACGGCAATGGCGCCGGAGCATACCCACGGCTGCGGCGCAACGGCACTGGCGCACCATCGATGAAGCGGATGACGGAATCATCCACCCGGTTGACGATATCGCGGTCATGCATGAGGAAGGCATCGGCAATGTCCGCCAGATCGGCCAGCGCCTGCTCGTTGGCGGTGCATTGTGGCTGGCCAGAACGATTGGCCGAAGTGCACACCAGCGGCGTGTCGAACGCCTGCGCCAGCAACTGATGCAACGGGCTCATGGGCAGCATGAAGCCCAGCACATCTAGCCCCGGCGCAATCTCTTCCGGCAGATGCTCCGCCCCCGGGCGCTCAAGCAGCACGATGGGCGCCTCGCGCGCATGCAACACCTCTTCTTCTGCCGCCGACACCTGCCGATAGCGCCGGATCACCGCCACATCCCGCGCCAGCAGCGCCAGCGGCTTGGCCGGACGATGCTTGCGGCGACGCAGCATGGCCACGGCTTCGGCATTGGTGGCATCCACCATCAGGTGATAGCCCCCCACCCCACGCACCGCCATGATGCGCCCGGCGCGCAGCAATTGCACCACTTCATGCACGGCGGCATCCCCCCGCGCCAGCTCCGCCCCTTCGGCATCACACAGCCACACCTGCGGCCCGCATTCGGGGCAGGCGTTGGGCTGGGCGTGAAAACGCCGGTCGGCAGGGTCATCGTATTCCGCCTGGCAGGCAGGACACATGCGAAAGCGCGCCATGCTGGTGTTGGGCCGGTCATAGGGCATGGCCTCGATGATGGTCAGCCGCGGCCCGCAATGCGTGCAGTTGGTGAAGGGATAGCGGTGGCGGCGATTGGCCGGATCGTTCAGCTCGGCCAGGCAATCGGCGCAGGGCGCGGCATCCGCCGGCACCTGCGTGCGCATGGGGCCGGCCTGCGTGGTATCGATATGGAAGTCCGCTTCCGGCACCTGCTCCACCGGCAGCGAACAGTGCCGCACCTCGGCAATGCGGGCCAGTGGCGGCGCTTCCGTCTGCAAGGCCTGCCGGAAGGCCTGCAATGCCGCCATCTCGCCACGCACGCGGATGATCACCCCATCGGCATCGTTGGCCACGCTGCCCCGCAGGCCGAAACGGCGCGCCAGCCGCCACACATGGGGGCGGAAGCCCACCCCCTGCACCGTGCCGCGCACGCGGATTTCCCACGCTTCCAGCCGCGTGGCCGTGGTAGCGTTGGCGATATTGCGTGCCCGTGCCGTCATCGTCCCGCCTTCATCCGTCAGTGCACCGTGCACACCATGCACGGGTCGAACGAGCGCACCACATGCTGGATGCGCACATCATCTGCCGCGGCGTCGTCCACTGCCAGCCCTTCCAGGGCCTGTTCCAGCGCACCGGGTCGCCCGGCGGCATCACGTGGCGAGAAGTTCCACGTGGTCGGCGCCACGATCTGGTAGTTCAGGATACGCCCGTTGCGCACCACCAGCCAATGCCCCAGGCTGCCCCGCGCCGCTTCCACCAGCCCGGCGCCCCGTGCTTCCTGCGGCATTTCTCCATGGGTGCAGAACCCGCCATCGGGGGCCAGCGCCGCCACCCAGCGCTCCATCGCCGGCACAATGCGCGCCACCTCCAACAGTCGCGCCACCACCCGCGCCAGCACGCTGCCTCTTCCGGCATCGTCCAGCAGGGCGCACGCCAGCGGCTGGCCATCCACCACCTGCCGCGCCAGCGCCCCCACTTCCACCACTTCACCATTCAACCGAGGCGCCTTGCTCCAGGTATATGCCCCGGCCTTGTCGGCCTCCGGCAGGGTGGCGCCATCGAAGGGGTGCGTCGCCGCACGGTCGGCTCCAAGCCAGGCATGGCTGGCATCTTCGGCAATGGCCTGCTCGTCGAGCGGCTGCACCACGCCATTGGCGAACACACCGCGCGCAAACAGATGCGCACCATCCCCGTGCGCCTCGCCGGGCGCTTCATGGGCCCCGAAGCTCATGAAGCGAGCCGGGCCGCGCCCCACCTCGTGCAATGCCAGGTCATCGGCCAGTTGCACAAACCGGGCAAAATCTCCGTCCGCATGCCGCTGCACGAAATGCTCCAGGGCCTGCACGTCCTGCAGGGCCGCCACCTCCTCCAGCGGCGCGGCGAACAACACCTGCTCCAGGAACTGGCGAAACCGCTTGATGATCTGCCGCAGGCGCATCTTTTCGGCAGCGGAAACGGGCCGCGTCGTGCCCCCCGGCTGAATGGCCAGCGTATGCGGCCACTTGCCAGCCAGCAGGCCGGTGATGTGCATCCACTGCGCCCGCGCCGGCAGCACCTCTTGCGCAGCCGCGCCGCTCTGCGCCACGAAACGCGCGCACACCTCCTCGTGCCAGCCACGACCGGCATACTGCTTGCTGGCGAAATCGGGCATGAAGAACAGGTAGAAATGGGTTATGTGATCGGCCACGTTCTCGCAGGCCAGCACCAGGTTGGCGGCAATCCGGCCATTGGCGGCGGGCCGCAGGTTCATGGCATCGGCCAGCGCCGCCGCCGCCGCCATCGATTGCGACACCGAACAGATGCCGCAGATGCGCGGCACATAGGCCAGTGCGTCGCGCGGGTCGCGGCCATGCAGCATCAGCTCGAACCCACGAAACAGCGGCGCATGCACCCGCGCTTGCCGCACCCGCCCATCGGCAATCTCCAGCACGACCTCGACATCGCCTTCCACCCGGTTGAACGGCCCGGCAACGATCCGCCGTGCGGAAGCGCTGCCCTCTCCGGTGGCGCCAACCGCCCCGGTGGCCAGCTCTTGCCCGCCAGCGCCTGCGGCGATGCGACCCTGCCGGTTCATGGTGTCTTCCTCCCGCCAGTGGGCGGCACGCGCACCTGCTCGCTGGTGGCGTTGCGGCGCAGGCGTTCCGGCGTTGCGGCCTTGGCCAGCGAGGCCAGCGCCACGAACCAGGCCTTCGGCATGTCGCTGGGCAGGCCAACCGGTATGCCGGCGATCTTCGGTGTCTGCTGAAAGGGGTGCGCGGGCGTTTCGAAGCCCGGCGCGGTGCAGTTGATGCAGGCATGCCCGCCCTTCAGGCACGAGCCACCACCATTCCAGGGACGAATGTTGCAGTCCGCCCGCGCCTGGGTGCCCAGGCAGCCCATGTGCTCCATCATGCAGCCCAGTTCGCCGGGACGTTCGGCGCTGGCCTTGAACTCGTAGTATTCGTTGCGCGGGCAGCCATGATGCACCAGATGATCCGTGTAGAAGCGCGGGCGGGCGAGTTCGTCCAGGTCGCGCTGTTCGGCCAGCTCGTCCGCCGCCAGCAGCGCCAGCGTCTGCAACACCCAGTCCGGATGCGTCGGACAACCGGCAATGTTGACCACCGGCAGCCCGTCCCTGGCGCGAAAGTCCTCACCCAACAGGCCCCCGCGCCGGTTTCCGTCATATTGCAGGCCGCAAGCCTCGCCGGGGTTGCATCCAGCCGCCGTCATCCCGCCGAAGGCCGCGCAACTGCCCACCGCCACCACCGTACCTGCCACCTGCGCCAGATCGGCAATCCAGTCGCGCATGGGCCGCCCCGTGCCGGCCAGCATGTGGAAACGTCCCGTGCCGTTGGGGCCGCACATCACCGAACCTTCCAGACACAGGATATCCAGCCGCTGCCGTCCGGCCACGATGTCCTCCAGCAAGGCGATGAAATCCCCGCCGCTGCGCTCACTCAGCGACGGATGCCACAGCAGCTCGATGCCGGCCATCCGCAAGGCCTCGAACAGCGTCGGATGCTCGGCGTTGAGCAGCGACATGGAACATCCGCCACAGCCGCCGGATTGCAACCACAACAGGGTGCGCGGCCTGTTGCCGGCAGCTTTGCCAGCACCACCATGTGCGACATGCCCGGTCATGACGAGCTCTCCTGCGCAGCAACCGCCGGCGGCGTTTCCGGCAATTCCAGCGTGAACTCCGCGCCACCCCCGGGATGATTACGCGCCGTCAATGCGCCGCCACACTGTTCCGTGGCCAGGGCATAGCTGATGGAAAGCCCCAGACCCGTGCCCT